>CAJXLE010000001.1 GCA_913055895.1 uncultured Bacteroidota bacterium
AAAGGTCTATGAGCAGATGCGCAGCAAGCAGATCACCATGGCACCGGTGTTGCAGGATGACCAGCTGGCGGGACTCATCGACCTGGACAACATCAACGAGTTTCTGATGGTGCGCCGGGCCCTGAGAAGGTAAAACGTTGTCTCACCGGTTGTATCCATGGAAGAAACGCTTATGTCTGAAAAAAACAGCCGCCAACAGGCTACAGTCCGAAAGAAAGAATCCGAGACAAAAAGATGCCGGGTAGGAATAGTTGTATGAACCTTGTAGGATTGGATGATATTTTGTGATATGTTTTTTGGTTTGTTTTTGAATTAACAGGAAAACTTTCTATCTTGCTGGTTTGTATACCAAAAAACCATTAAACATGAGCGACCTGAACAGAAGAGCATTCCTGAAGACCTCGATGCTTGGCGCAGCCGGGGCATTTATCGGAAACCGCATGCTGGGATCGGAGAAGCTTTCACCCCTTCCCACGGAAAAGAAACAAGGAAAAGTGGTCACCCGAAAACTTGGCAATACAGGCATTGAACTCCCGGTGGTGAGTTTTGGTGTGATGCGTGCCGACAACCCGGCACTGGTTCATGCTGCCCTGGATGCAGGATTCAGGCATTTTGACACAGCCCATGTCTATCAGAATGGCAACAATGAGAAGATGCTGGGGGAAGAGCTGAAAGACTATCCCCGGGATTCCTTCACCATCGCCACCAAGGTGCCGCCGGAGGAGAAAGACCGCAAGACGGGCAACCTGCTCAGCGGCAGCACCAAAAAAGCTTTCCTGGATAAGCTGGACACCAGCCTGGAGCGCCTGAAGATGGATTATGTCGACATCCTGTATGCCCACAGCATATCATCGCGTCAGGCCGTGGAGTTTGAGCCCATCCTGGATGCCCTTCAGACAGCCAAAAAGCAGGGCAAGGCCAAACACATCGGCCTGTCAACCCACCGCAATGAGGTGGAGGTGATTGAAGCAGCCATCGAGAAGGGCGTTCACGAGGTGATCCTCACCGCTTACAATTTCAAGCAGGATCACCAGGAAAAGCTCGGCAAGGTGATCGCCAGGGCCTCCAAGGCAGGCATCGGCATTGTGGGTATGAAGTCGATGGCCGGGGGCGACCTGGGTAAAAATTCCGATCAGCCTGTTAATTTTAAAGCTGCCCTGAAATGGGTGCTCAACAACCCCCATGTGCACACGACCATACCCGGCATCATCAATTTTAAGCAAATGAAGGAGAATTTCTCCGTCATGGAGGACCTGAGCCTGACCAGCGAGGAGAAAAATTTTATCCATGCCGCTTCGGCGAAAGCCGGCTTATATTGCAACGGCTGCAACACCTGTACGGATTCCTGCCGCAAGGGGTTGCCCATACCCGATTTAATGCGCGCCCACATGTATGCCTATGGCTACCGTGAGATGAAGAAAGCCCGCGAAGTGCTGGATGAGCACCAGGTACACGACAACCCCTGTAAGGATTGTGCAGTGTGCACCGCCAGTTGTGTCAAAGGCTTTGACCTGCCGGCACGCCTGGCCGATATCAGCAGGATGGGGCAGGTTCCCGAAGAATTTCTTGTTTAATCCGTTTTACATAAAGAACACAATATGATGAAAAGCAACAACATGCTGCAGGGTTTATGGATCATGCTGGCTGTCGTGGTGATGGCCGGCCAGTCTGCTGCGGCCGACGACAAAAAGAAAGACCTGTTTCCGGCCATGGAAGGCTGGAAGCTGGAAGTGGGCGAGCAGGTTTACAATTCCGGCAACCTTTGGAACATCATCAATGGCGCTGCCGACGCGTATCTGAGCTACGACTTCGAGAAGCTCTATACAGCCGAATACATCAAAGGCGATGATCAACGGCTTAAAGTTTATATCTTTCAGCACAGCACCCCCACCAACACCTTCGGCATCTATTCGCAGGAGCGGAGTTCAGACTATACCTTTGTTTCAACAGGTGCCCAGGGATTCAGGAACCAGGATGCCTACTATTTTATTACGGGTCCCTACTACGTCCAGATATCCACCAACGACCAGGGCCTTTCCAAGGCAATGGCACAGCTGGCCTCCAGCATCAACAGCAAGATTGGGGCCTCCGACGATCTGCCGGAAACCCTGGGCCTCTTCCCGGAGAATGGACTGGTGGAGAACTCCGAAAAGTATATAGCATCGAACTTTTTGGGCTTCAGTTACCTTCATTCAGCTTTCCAGGCCGAGTACAAAAAGGGCGATGAGTCTTTCAGAATGTTTATCATCCATCCCGGCAAAAAAGAAGAAATCGACCAGATGTTGTCGGAATATTTTGATTTTGTCGAACAGCCCAAAGATCAGAGGGAAGGTAAAATCATCCAGGTGGAGGATCCCTACAACGGTAAGGTGTGGCTCAGCCCACAGGGCAAATACCTTGGAGGGGTCATAGGAGCTTCCAGGACCACCGGTAAAGAATACATCCGCCTGCTCAGGGACCAGCTGGATTGACAGCCCAACGGTGAAAACCAATATTCTGTAAGTGAGAACGGTATTCTGTTGCGGACAACAACAGATACCGATTTAGAAGACCAATGAATAAAAAATGAGGCCGTTGAAAAGTTACCTGCTTTCATGCGGCCTCATCTTCTTTGCAGACTTTGCAGTGAGCCATTTTATGCATATTCAAGTTAGCAAAATCCGCCATGAAAAGCAACCGTGTTTTAAATGAAAAATAAACGCATGAATGAAGAAAATATGGTCCCGCTTTGTTTAACCGAATGACAGTAATGATTTAAGAAACACATGCCATGTCCCAAGAATTGACCCACACCCCAAAACCGGGGAGTTACCATATACACCGTGAGGGTGATTTTCTCAACATCACCCTTCATGTTCCAGGCGACCGGAAGGGAAAGGCCTACCTGAGAACCAGCCTTTTCAGGCCGCAGCATAAATACCGTGAGATCATAGATAAGACCGAAAGATCGGTTCCCCGCCGTTTTCATGAATGGGGCGACTTCCCTATGGAGCGCAGTGAAGACGGAACTTTTGCCATTTCCCTTCCCCTGGTGACCGTTGGTTTTTTTGAAGCCAAAGCTTTTTTCCTTCCCGAAGGACAAAAAGAGCCCGTATGGCCTGAGGGCGACAACGTCTTTATCAAGGTGGAGCCAGCCTCCACGGTCATCAGCAACTCCATATATTCGGCTTTCGTCCGCCTGTTCATCGGCGAAAAAGCCATAAAGGACATCAGGGGGGAGTTGAAAACCCTGGAGACACAAAGGAACAAGGACTATGCCATCATTCCCGATTCAGGTAAGTTCAGGGACCTGGCCGCCCGGGTGGATTTTATCGTTGATGAGCTGGGCTTCGACATCATCATGCTCCTGCCGGTCCACCCTACGCCGACGACCTATGCCCGTATGGGACTTTTCGGCAGTCCCTATGCCGCGCTCGACTTTGAGAGTGTCGATCCGGCCCTGGCACAGTTTGACAAGGAAACCACGCCCATGGAGCAGTTCGGTGAGCTCATCGATGCCGTACATGCCAAGCATGCCCGGATCTTTATGGACATACCGGTTAATCATACAGGCTGGGCTTCGCAGCTTCAGGTCCACCATCCCGAATATTTCGTTAAGTCGGATGCCGGCAAGTTTGTCTCTCCCGGTGCCTGGGGTGTCACCTGGAGCGACCTGGCCAAGCTGGATTACTCCCAAAAGGGTTTGTGGAAGTACATGGCAGATGTGTTCCTCTTTTGGTGTGACAAAGGCATCGACGGTTTCCGCTGCGACGCCGGCTATATGATACCCCTCGAAGCCTGGAAGTACATCACCGCCCGGGTGCGCAGGCAATACCCGGGAACGGTCTTCCTGCTGGAAGGCCTGGGCGGGAAAGTCACCACCACCGAGAAGCTGCTGACCGAGTGCGATTTGAACTGGGCCTATTCGGAGATGTTTCAAAACTACGACCAGGGCCAGATGGAGTGGTATCTCCAGCAGTACCAGGGCATCACCTTTTCGAAGGGCCCCCTGGTCAATTTTTCCGAAACGCATGACAACCAACGCCTGGCCTCGGTGTCGAAAAGCTTCTCCAGGTTGCGCAACGGCATCACCGCGTTGCTTTCTGATACGGGAACCTTCGGCATCACCTGCGGGGTGGAATGGTATGCCGATGAGAAGATCGATGTCCACCGCCTGACATCCATGAACTGGGGCCAGGCCGACAACCAGGTGGCTTACCTGAGGCGGCTGAACAACATCATCAAGACCCATCCGTCTTTCAGGGCCGGGAGCAGCATGAAGAAGATACATACCAGCCAGGAAAACAGCATCGCCTATAAAAGGCTTTCTCCCGAGGGCCGTCAGACGATGATCGTGGTGGCCAACCTTTCCGAGCGGGCCAATGATGTGTATGTCGATCGCCACGAGGCGTGGGAGCTGCTGGATTACCGCCAGGACCTCCTTACCGGTGAGGACATCCTGGTGGAGCCCCATGAGAAGACTTTCCGGGTAGCACTTAAGCCCCACCACATAGCCGCCGTCTGCAACGATCCTTCCTACCATCCACAGGTCATGGACTTGCGTACAGATGGTTTCATCAGGGAGATCAAAGCCGCACGCCTTCTCAAACTGCAGATCATGAAACTTTTCCTGTCGGCAGGCTTTGAAGTGGATGAAGGGTTGCTTGATGAAAAAACAAGGGCCTTTAAAGCAGATCCTTATGCTTTTTTCTTTGATCATTTCGAAGCGCGGCCGCCGGTGGTTCAATGGACCCACCAGCGGGATGTGAGGCGGCAGGTGATCATTCCCCTTCACACCCCGGTGCTGGTGCAGGCAGAGCACTATTTCCGCTTTCGGCTGCGCAACAACCAGGGGATCCTGGAGCACGGGGAAGGGTTCTATCTCGACAACAACAGGTATGTATCCATCCTACCACCCGGTGTCTTTGATACCTGGAAAGAAGACTATTTCATGGACATAGAGGTGTACGACGGCAGCCGCGTATGGCGCCACACCAGCAGCTTGCTCGTGGCTTCCCGGCATATGTTTGCACCCTCACTGAAATATTCGCGGCAACAGGTACATGAAGATCATACCCTTGTGGGGCTATCGGTGAACAAGGCTGGTGGTGCCAGCCTGGCCAGGGGGGCTTTCTCAGCCCTTCAGAGCAAATACGATGCCCTGGTTGCAGCCAACCTGGACCCTGTCTTTCCCAACGACAGGCACATCATGCTTACCCGGCTGCGCGGCTGGACGGTTTATAAGGGTTTCTCCAGGGCCATCATCCCCGAGTACCAGGAGCAGTTCTTTCACCAGCACAACATCACCCGTTATTATTTCAAGATGCCGGCTGGCGGTGGTCTTTATATCCCCCTGTGGCTTACCTTCCGTTTTGACGAGGCCCGTGACAGGCTGGATGTCAGTATTTGCCGTGCGCGCCTGGCCGGCGAACCCGTACCCGGGGATGCCACACCGGTGAAGATCATCCTTCGACCGGATATTGAAAGCCGCAACCATCATGAGCTGACCAAGGCTTTTGCCGGGCCGGAAAAGAACTGGCCCAGGCAGGTCAGTGAAAAAGAAACAGGCTTTGCCTTCGATGACCAGGGTGCCAGGCTGCAGATGCTCATGCCAGGGGGCACTTTTGTCAGGGAAGATGAGTGGCAGTATATGGTTGGCCGGCCGGTGGAAAAAGAACGGGGCATGGATGGCGAGGGCGACCTCTACAGTCCCGGTTACTTCACCGTCTACCTGCACGGTGGCGAGCAATATAAGATGGCGGCTGAGGTCCGGGCGGTGGACCGGGATTCTTCCAGGGCAGACACCAGGCAGACCGACTTGGAGCCAGAAGCACCGGCCAACGCTTCTTATGGCTCTTCGGGAGAAGACAGCCGGGATGCAGGCAATGCTTCAAAATCTGTAAAGCATACCCAGGCGAGCTTGCAGTCTGATGAACCCGGTGTCCGGGATCTTCTTAAAGATGCCATCCGCCAGTTTATGGTCAGGCGCAACCACAACAAGACCGTGCTGGCCGGCTTTCCCTGGTTCCTGGACTGGGGACGCGACACCCTCATATGCCTGCGTGGCATCATAGCGGCCGGTTACCTGAAGGAAGCCGAAAGCATCCTGGTCGAGTTTGCCGCCTTTGAGGAGCGGGGCACCCTGCCCAACGTGATAAGGGGCAACGACACCTCCAACCGCGATACCTCCGATGCCCCGCTTTGGTTCATAGCGGCCCTCAAAGACCTTGCAGGGTCTGCCGGCCCATCCCTGCTTCAGAAGGAAGCTGGCGGACGCACGCTGCTCGGGGTGGCCCGCTCCATAGCCAACCATTATATCAAGGGCACGCCCAACGGCATACACATGGATCCCGACAGCGCCCTGGTCTACAGCCCCACCCATTTTACCTGGATGGACACCAATTACCCGGCAGGCACGCCGCGGCAGGGTTATCCCATAGAGATACAGGCCCTGTGGTACCATGCCCTGTCTTTCCTGGCAGAGAAAGATGATGAGGCAGGGCATTGGGAAGATCTTGCCCAAAAGGTGCGTCAGTCCATTGAAAAATATTTTGTAATCGACAACCCCGATCCCATGTTGCCGGGACATAAGTACCTGTCCGACTGCCTGCATGCCGATGAGTTTGTAGCTGCCGCCAGGGCACAGCCCGACGACCATGTGCGGCCCAACCAGCTTTTTGCCATCACCCTGGGGGCCATCAACGATACGACCCTGGCCTCCGGCATCCTTGCGGTTTCGGAAGAACTGCTTGTGCCCGGTGCCATAAGAAGCCTGGCCGACCGCCGCAACCAGTATCCCCTTCCTGTCTACCACCAGGGTGAGCTGCTCAACGATCCGGTAAGGCCCTACCAGGGGAAGTATACAGGAGATGAGGACCATCAGCGCAAACCCGCCTACCACAACGGAACAGCCTGGACATGGCCCTTCCCGTCATACTGTGAAGCCCTGTGGATGACCTGGGGCAAAGGAGCCCGGGAAAATGCAAGCGATATCCTGGCCACCTCCATCAAACAAATTCAGCAGGGAGGCGTGGGCCACATACCCGAAGTGCTCGATGGCAACCATCCCCACACGCAGAAAGGCTGTTTTGCCCAGGCATGGGGCATCACTGAATTTTACCGGGTGGCCCGGCTGCTTGAATTTCCCCAGTTGCGGTGAATTTCACGGGCACTCGAACATTTATTGCCAACCGGTAAAAATGACCTTTTGTTGGCCGGTTGAAAAAAATTCTCTGTCAGGAATAAAAAATTGTTTTTTAATTAATAGATAGAAAATATTGTGTTAATTTTATAGGCTCATTTCTTATCTATTTTTGTTTCTGAGTTTTTCTCAAGTTTTTTCTGTTTGCTTTTAGCTGATATGATTCAGCCCTGACGGGAAATTCACAATAATTTATGTATATTTTTTAAACAACATTCAAATGGCACAAGTCAAAACCAAAACATCAAAGAAGAGAATCACTTTCCGGTTTCAGGCACAGCCGGGTAGTGACGTTCACGTAGCAGGCGATTTTAACGACTGGGATCCATCGGCCCGGCGGATGAAGGATAAGGACAACAGTGGCAACTATGCCACCACCATGCTCCTGCCCCCGGGTGAGTATCAGTACAAATTTGTGATCGACGGACATTGGAGCATTGATCCCAACTGCGACGAGTGGGTGCCTAATGCCATGGGTTCACTCAACAGCGTACTGAAAATATAACCCGGATCATCACCCTACAGAAAAAATTGCCATCACATCCTGCTTTTTGCTTCCGGAGACACCATGGACGGCGGCCTGACTGCTATGACGGGCTGCCTGGTTCTTTTTTACTCGTTTGTAACCTAAGATGGTTGCCCCAATCATACGATCATCGATGGACGTTTGCCGGATGAGTTGCTGGCAATTTCAGAAGCTCATCGGAACATGCATTCTTTGTTCTGAATTAGAAACAAATTTTGTGGGATTCTGTATTGATTATTTTTTACCGTTGTTGTAATTTACACCTTTATCTGAAAAGATGCACGGGAGGCCTACCCACCTTTTGACTGGCTGACACAGATATGATAAAATATTCATTGTTGCCACCAAAAAAGATGTGATGATTGTTTTGTAATGGTGGCATGGCATGTGTCGGATAGGAAAGTTGGATGAGTTGCCCCCGGCCAATGATTTAATAAAAAGTAGAATCAAATGAATAAATTGAAGATTTTTAATGTGGCTCCCAAGATGCCTGAAAATATTCAGTTTCTTGAGAAGCTCTCGAAGAATTTGTGGTGGACATGGAATTCCAATGCCCAGAATTTGTTTCGCAGGATTCAGCCTTCCCTGTGGTATGACAGCGAGCGCAATCCCACCGCCATGCTCTTGTCGGTGTCGCAGGAACGCCTGGAAGAGCTTGCCGAGGACGAAGGTTTCGTGCAGCATTTGAACGAAGTCAAACAGCAGTTTGAAGCAGAGATTGAAAACAAAAAGGACAAGAGCAGCCAGGAAGGCTGTGTGGCTTATTTTTCGCTGGAATATGGTTTGCACGAGAGCATTAGGATATATTCAGGTGGCCTGGGAGTCCTGGCCGGCGATCACCTTAAGACCGCATCCGACCTGGACATATGCCTTCATGGCGTAGGCTTGTTCTACCGGGAGGGTTATTTCCGCCAACATCTGAACAATGAGGGTTGGCAGGAGGAGAGCTATCCCGCCAACATGCTTCAGCACATGCCTTTTCACAAGGTGACCGATGAGGAGGGCAACGACCTGCTAGTGTCGCTTAAGATGCCTGATGGTGTCCTCAAAGCCTGTATCTGGCGGGTGGATGTGGGCAGGACCCACCTTTTCCTGCTGGATGCCAACCTGCCCGAGAACAGGCCCGAACACCGGGATATCACCTCCCGGCTGTATGGAGGCGACCGTAAGATGCGGCTGCGGCAGGAGCTTTTACTGGGCATCGGCGGTTTTTATGCCCTCACCCTGATGGGATATGAGCCCAAGGTCTGTCACATCAACGAGGGCCATGCCGCTTTCCTGAACATAGCACGCCTCGACTATTTTGTCCGCAACAAGGGCATCACCCTGGACGAGGCCCTTCAGATGGTGCCCCGCACCAAGGTTTTTACCACCCATACACCGGTGCCTGCCGGCCACGAATCTTTTCGGGTCGACCTGCTGAAGCCCCACCTGGAAGCTGTGATGGAGGATTTTGCCATCGAGGTGGACGATTTGATGGAGCTGGCCCAGGTGGAGCCTGAGGATGAAAACAACGACAACAATGGCGACAACAGGGAGATGTCGCTGACCGTCCTGGGATTGAGGACATCGGCTTTTTCCAACGGAGTGAGCGAGCTGCACGGACGCGTATCCAGACAGATGTGGTCGCACCTGTGGCCCAACCATGCCGAAGAGGAGATACCCATTCACCACATCACCAACGGCGTGCACCTTCCAACCATGGTGAGCGAGGAGATTGCCCACCTGCTGGAGCGTTATATCGGCAGCGGCTGGGACCGTGGACTCTTCAACGGGGGTGAGACAAGGGCCATCGACGGCATACCCGCCGAAGAGCTTTGGCATGCCCACGAAATAGCTGGATCCCGCATGATAGCCACCATACGCCGGCGTCTCCAGGATTCACTCAGGGCCAACCACGCCCCGGGTTACGAGATCTCCAAAGCGGAGAACGTGCTCGACAACAATGTGCTGACCATTGGTTTTGCCCGTCGTTTTGCCACCTACAAAAGGGCCACCCTCATCCTCCATGATATTGAGCGGTTGAAAAAGCTTGTCCTGAACGAAGAGCAACCCATCCAGCTCGTTTTTGCCGGTAAGGCCCACCCGGCCGATGAAGGGGGCAAAAAACTCATACAGGAGATATACAACCTCTCCCGGGATGAAGAGCTGGGCCGGCGCATCGTCTTTCTCGAAGATTACGATATGTTCATTGCCGAGCGCATGGTACAGGGCGTCGACATATGGCTGAACAACCCCCGGCGGCCCCGTGAGGCCAGTGGAACATCCGGTATGAAGGCGGCATTGAACGGCGCCATCAACTTCAGCGTGCTGGACGGTTGGTGGGCTGAAGCCTACAATGGTAAGAACGGCTGGGCCATCGGTAAAGGCGAGGTTTACGAAGATGTCAACTACCAGGATCACATCGAAGCCCAGTACCTCTACAACACCCTGGAGAATGACATCATACCCCTGTATTACCAGAACCAGAAGGGCAACATACCGGAGGCCTGGGTCAACATGATGAAGGAGTCGATCAAGACCACCCTGTCCTACTTCTCCAGCCACCGTATGGTCAAGGAATACATGAACTATACCTACCTGCCTGCCTTCAAGAATTATGAGGCTTTCTCAAGCGATCATTTTAAGAAGGGCAGGGAGTACACCCAAACCTTTATGCAGCTGAAGAGCAACTGGGATAAGGTGATGATCCATCCGCCCGAGTCCGACCGCAGCATGGACTCGTTGCGGGTAGGCGACCGTTTCAAGATCACAGCCAGGGTTTTTTTGGATAATATATTACCCGACCATGTGGATGTGGAGGTCTATTACGGACCGGTGGGGTCCATGAACACCATAGAGACCTCCCATTCTGTCAGGATGGAGATGGTGGAAAAGGAAGGGAAAGGTTACTACACCTATTCGAGCGAGATTGTCTGTGAAGCAGCCGGACGCTATGGCTTTACCGTACGGGTGGTTCCACACGACCCCGTCTGGAAGAACACCATGCCCGGGCTGATCACATGGGCGGAGATATAATCTGCTATATACTGCCATATGCCGCTAAACGCACCGCTTAGCGGTAAGGAATCGCTTAGCGGTGCGTTTAGCGGCATATGGCAAAGCAAAACACAACCAAAAACCTAAAACATGAGGGAACAGCAGCTAAAACAAATGACCAGGGAAAAGCGACGGGGTGTTCGTTTGCCCAGGAATCCGCGTATACTCATCATCACCCCTGAGATTACCCACCTGCCCAAGGGGATGGGCAACATGGCCAACGTCTTGACGGCCAAGGCAGGTGGTATGGCCGACGTGTCGGCTTCACTGGTTTCCGAGCTGTATGAGCTGGGAGCCGATGTGCATGTGGCCCTGCCCCATTACCGGCGGATGTTCAACATCGACATAGGGCAGCTGATCAGCGATGAGCTGCGCATCTTCCAGGAGAAACTGCCCGACTCCCGCATCCACCTGGCTGAAGACCGCATCTTCTATTACCGCAATTCCATATACAGCGGCTACGGCAACGAATCGGCCCATATCTCCCTTGCCTTCCAGCGTGAGGCCATCAACAACATCATCACCACCGTCAAGCCCGACCTGATACACTGCAACGACTGGATGACGGGACTGATCCCTGCCATGGCCCGCCGGCGTGGCATACCCTGTCTTTTTACCATCCACAACATCCACACCCAGAAAGTCACCCTGTCCCATATTGAGGACCGGGGCATCGACGCCGCCGAATTCTGGCAGCACCTGTTCTTCAGCTGGCCCCCCAACTCCTACGAGGAGAGCCGCGAGGACAACCCCGTCGACCTTCTGGCCAGCGGCATCTTTGCCTCCCATTTCATCAACACGGTCAGCCCCACCTTCCTTCGTGAGATCACCGATGGCTGGCACAACTTTGTGCCCGATGCCATCCGCCAGGAGATCGTCAACAAGAGGGACGCCGGGGTGGCCTATGGCATCATCAACGCCCCCGACAAGGTTTTTAACCCCGAGGACAATCCCAACATCGAGTTTCGTTATTCCCACGAGAAACCCCTGGAGAGAAAACAGCGCAACAAGACCGACTTACAGAAGAAGCTCGGGCTTATAGAAGATCCCGAAGCCCCCATGTTCTTCTGGCCTTCGCGGCTCGACCCCATCCAGAAAGGGTGCGACCTGCTGGCCCATGTCCTTTACCACCTGGTCTCCAGCTACTGGGATGATAAACTGCAGATGGTGTTTGTGGCCAACGGCAGCTATCAGCAGGTGTTTCGCGACATTGTGCGGTTTCATGGCTTCTTTGAGCGGGTGGTGGTGGCCGACTTTGAGGAGAAGCTCTCCCACCAGGCTTATGCCGCCAGCGATTTTGTGCTGATGCCCTCCAAGTTTGAGCCCTGCGGACTGCCGCAGATGATCGGGAGCCTGTTCGGCAGCCTGCCCGTGGCCTTCGACACCGGAGGCCTGCACGACACCGTGGGGCACCTGGATGTGAAGAACGACCGCGGCAACGGCTTTCTTTTCAATGTTTTCGACGGACCCGGTCTGGAGTGGGCCGTCGGCCAGGCTATGGAGTTTTACCGTATGCCCGGCGGGGTCAGGGAGCAACAAATCTCCCGCATCATGAAGGAAAGCCGTGAGCGATTCAACCTTTCGCAAACGGCCCGTCAATACATCGAGCTGTACGAAAAAATGTTGCACCGGCCGCTGGTCGACTAACAGCATTCCTTCACCACATATGTTTCACCACACGGGCCTGCTGCCCGTTAAAAGAGATTGATTTTGAACAGAAAGATACAACTCACCGACGACCCCTACCTGACGCCCTACCTGGACATCGTAGAGTCGCGCAGGGAGAAGATCATACAAACCGAACAAAGGCTCACCCAGGGAAAAATGTCACTGACCGATTTTGCTTCTGCCCATGAGTATTATGGGTTGCATGTCAACGGAGGCGACTGGGTTTTTCGCGAGTGGGCTCCCAATGCCCGCTCGATCTACCTGATCGGCGATTTCAGTGACTGGCAGTGCCGGGAGGATTTTCGCCTGCAGCGGGTCAATGACCACGGCGACTGGCAGCTGGAATTTCCCGGGAAAGTGCTCAAAGACAGGGACCTTTACCGCCTTCACATCTTCTGGGAGGGAGGTCAGGGCGACCGTCTGCCGGCCTATGCCCGCCGGGTGGTCAAAGATGAAGAAACCGGCATCTTCAACGCCCAGGTCTGGCTCAGCAAATACGAATGGAAGCATCCCGGCTACAGGAACCGCCATCCCTTCCTGAAGATATACGAAGCCCATGTGGGCATGTCATCGGAGGAAGGGCGTATCGCCTCCTACGACGATTTCAGACAACAGGTGCTGCCGCGTATTGAAGCAGCCGGTTACAATGCCATCCAGCTGATGGCCGTACAGGAACATCCTTACTATGCCTCTTTTGGTTACCACGTGGCCAACTTTTTTGCCCCTTCCTCACGTTTCGGCACCCCACAGGAGCTGAAGAGGCTCATCGACGATGCCCATGAGCGTGACATTGCCGTGATCATCGACCTGGTGCATTCACACAGCGTCAGGAACGAGGTCGAGGGCCTTTCCCGTTTCGACGGCACCGAATACCAGTATTTCCACGGCGGCTCCAGGGGCTACCATGAAGCCTGGGATTCCAGGTGCTTTGATTACGGTAAGATTCCCGTGATCCATTTCCTGCTCTCCAACACCCGATACTGGCTGGATGAGTTCAATGTCGACGGCTTCCGCTTCGACGGCATCACCAGCATGTTGTACCTGCACCATGGGGTGGGCTATACGTTCACCTCCTACGACGATTATTTCAATGAATATGTGGACACCGATGCTTATGTCTACCTGTCGCTGGCCAACAAGGTGATCCACCAGATAAAGTCTACGGCGGTGACCATCGCCGAGGACATCAGCGGGATGCCAGGTCTGGCTTATCCCTATGAAGAAGGGGGCGGGGGGTTCGATTACCGCCAGGCCATGGGCGTGAGCGATTACTGGTTTAAGATGCTTAAGGACATGCGGGATGAGCAGTGGAATATGGACAGCCTGTGGCATGAGCTGACCAACAAGCGGCCCGAGGAGTCGACCGTGAGCTATGTGGAGTGCCACGACCAGGCCCTGGTGGGCGGCAAGACGCTGATCTTTGAGCTGGCCGATAAGGAGATGTACACCGACATGATCCGCACCACCCAAAACCTTGTCATCGAGCGGGCGGTGGCCCTGCACAAGATGGCCCGGCTCACGACACTGGGGACGGCTCATGGGGGTTACCTGAATTTCATGGGCAACGAGTTTGGACATCCCGAATGGGTCGATTTCCCACGTGAAGGCAACAACTGGTCGTACCATTACAGCAGGCGGCAATGGAGCCTGCGCGACAACGGGAGGCTTATATACCATGCACTGGGCGAGTTTGACCGCGACATGATGCAGCTTGAAGATGGTGAGTTCAGCGGGTCCTTTCCCGAGCCCATGTACCTGCACAACGATCATAAGGTGATGGCTTTCCGCCGCAGCAAGTACCTTTTCGTGCTCAACTTCCACCCCGAGGGCTCGCTTACCGACTATCCCATACCCGTATGGGAGAAAGGCAAATACGTGCTGGTGCTCGATACCGATCACCCCGAATACAACGGCTTCAACCGCATCAAACCCGGCCAGGAGTTTTTCACCCAGCCCGGCGACAGCCCCCATATTAAAGTCTACCTGCCCAGCCGCACCGGCCTTGTGCTGAAATACCAGGGCTGATAACCGCCTTTACATCCACAGGCCCCTTTTTACGGGGCCTGTTTTGCTAAAGCGTTCTTTTTGGGTTTGCCTTTTCAGGTAAAGACTGTTTTTGCCTACTTGCGATTTTACAGGAAAAAGTTTTCTGTAGTCTGCTTTTTCTGTTTGTCAGGCTGCTTCTTCTGTTTTCTTTGGCGGATAGTTCAGATCGCCCTCGCTCTTCGATACGATGGTGCTGACCGTACTGTCGCCGGTGATGTTGACCACGGTGCGGAGCATGTCCAGCGGACGGTCGATGCCCAGGATCAGCGCCAGTCCTGCCGCAGGCAGTCCCACACTCGAGAGCACGATCACCAGCATGATGATGCTTCCGCCAGGCACCCCTGGTGTACCTATGGATGAGAGGGTGGCCGTCAGCACGATGGTTACCTGCTGGGCCAGCGTGAGGTCCAGGCCAAAGACCTGGGCGATGAACACCGCGGCAATGGCCTGGTAACAGGAAGTGCCGTCCATGTTGATGGTCACCCCGATGGGCAGCACGAAATTGGAGACGGTCTTGGAAACGCCCAGCTCGTTTTGTGTTTGCCGCAGTGTCACGGGCAGTGTGGCTGCACTGCTGCTGGTGGTGAAGGCAAACATCTGGGCCGGGAAGATGGCCCTGAAGAAGTGGGGATACTTAACACCTGCCAGCAGGCGGATGAAAAAGGGATATACCGCAAAGATGATCACCAGCAGTCCGAGTACCACCACCCCGGCGTAGTTGGCCAGGGCCACGAAAAGGTCCGCATCGCCGCTGAACTCAACGATCAGGGCTGCCAGCAGGGCGAAGACCCCTATGGGCGCAAAGGCCATGATAAAATCGATGATCTTAAGGATCACCTCGTTGAACCCGTCGAAGAAGTCTTTCACCGTCCTGATCTTCTCGGTGGGAATCATCACCATGGCTATGGCGAAGAGGATGGCGAAGAAGATGATCTGTAGCATGTTGCGGTTGTTGGAGGCCGAGTCGACAATGTTTTCCGGGACCATGTCGACCAGGAACTGCAGGGGCGACTGCTCCTGAACTTTTTCAGCCGAGATCTCCTTTTCCTGGATGTCGACCTCGTAGCGCTCCTGTAGCTCGGTTTGCTTTTCCTCGGGAAAGGTGTTGCCGGGCTCCAGCAGGTTGACCAGTCCCAGTCCCAGCGAAGTGGCAATAAGCGTGGAGACCAGGTACAAGCCGATGGTCTTTAATCCCATCCTCGACAACCTCGAAATGTCGGTGAGGCTCGAGATGCCTTTGACCAGGGACACAAAGATAAGGGGCACAGCTATGAGCTTCAGCAGGTTGAGGAAGATGGTGCCAAAGGGTTTGATCCAGTCCAGGGTGAATTCCTTCAGACCGGTAAAGACGGCTATCAACCCCCATACAACGCCAAGAACCATACCGATGATGATCTTCAGCCACAGGGGTATATTTTTCTTCTTCATAAAACTGGGGTTTGAGGTTGTTCAATGACCAAAAATATAATATTCATTTGAATATCTATGCCTGCATAGGTTTAATCCTGAAGATTGCCCCGCCACCATGTTTGCCTGTGTTTCAGAAGAAGAGATGTTGCATAATATTATTAAACTGTCAATATTTTTCCCGAAATGTGTTTATGTGAATCATCAATTTTTTAATTTTATTATAGGGAATGGAGCCTGAAAAAAACACCGCTTCTTTGCATTTGTAGTCCCCTATGGGTAAGGGGGTGCGGGATGATAAGGCAGCCAGGCTTACACTTTATATCAGACCAGGGAATTTATGGAGCAGATAAAACATGATTTATTCACGGTGCTGAGCCGGCTTGCCGGCCATAAGGATAAAGCATCGCTTAAGCAGCAGTTGGTTAATGATTTGAACCGGATTTTTGAAGGCCACAACTGGCAGTGGCATGAAACCCCGCCCCGGGAAAGCACTTTTGTCGCTGTTGCCTCCGGGGGTATTACCCACGGATATTTGTTTCACACGGACGAACTGCCCACCCAGGACGAAGAGACCCTTCGGCAGGCCGTCCCTGTGGTGGCCGCCTTCCTGGAAAGGTTGGATTATGGGGGTTTTGCCAGTGGACAGCAGGCAATCAACGGTGAAAGCCGCAATGGTACGGTTGTCAGTTCCCACAAAGGAGTGGAAAGTGTTGTAAAGGAGAACCTGGGCCACCTGAAAGCCTTGCTGGACAACCTCCAGATGGGTGTCCTGGTGGAAGATGCCCACCGTCAGTTGCTCCATGTCAACCGGAAGTTTTGCCAGCTCTTTGGCATATCATCACCGGAGGAACTTGCCCGGGTCGACCTGGATGAGTATGCCCGCAGGGTTTCCTATATGTTCCTGGAGCCGGAAAAATTCATGTCGGGCATCCGGCGGATATTGTCGGAGAGAAGGATGGTCGCCCGCCAGGAGCTGAGCCTCAAAGACGGCCGTACTTTTGCCCGTGATTATGTGCCCATCTTTATCGAGGGCAGGTTTTACGGCAATATGTGGATATACCGTGATATCTCCGAGAGGAAAAAAGTGGAGCGGGACCTTGAGTACTGGCTGGAGTTTGAGCGGCTGATCATTGAGATATCCAACAATTTCATTGACCTGCCGGTAGAGGATACCGACCGGGGCATCCATGAAGCGCTGGCCAGGATAGGCAGGTTTGCCGGGGTGGACCGCAGTTATATCTTTCAGATCCATCCGGGCGGTAAGTATTTTGACAACACCCATGAGTGGTGCGCTCCCAATATTACCCCCCAGGTCGAACAGCTGAAGAACCTGGCGGTGGAGGATTACCGGTGGTGGATGGACAAGCTGCACCGCAAGGAGCCCATCTTTATCAGGCATCTGGACGATCTTCCCGGTGAGGCCGAACATCTGAAAAAATCCCTGGAATCCCAGGATATCTTTGCGTTGGCGGTGGTGCCCATGATCTACAGGAACAGGCTGGTGGGCTTTTTGGGTTTCGACTGGGTGGAACGCCAGATGCACTGGTCTGAAGAGGTGATCAACCTGCTGAACATCATGGGCGACGTCTTCACCAATGCCCTGATGCAGCAGAAAGCAGAAAAAGAACTGCTGGAAGCCAAGAACAGGGCGGAGGAGAGCGATCGCCTCAAGTCGGCTTTCCTGGCCAACATGAGCCACGAGATACGCACCCCCATGAACGGCATCATGGGGTTTGCCCAGCTGCTGAACAACTCGGCGGTGGATGAGCGGAAAAGGGACCAGTATATCGGCATCATCTACAATTCATCGCGTCAGTTGCTTCGCATCGTGAACGATGTGCTGGACATCTCCAAGATTGAGACCGGCCAGTACGAGCTTTACCAGGAAGAGTTCAACCTGAACGATCTGCTGGTGGAGCTCTTCACCGAGTTCAGCCAGCAGGAGCACCAGGATGTGCAACTTTATGTCTACAAAGCCTTTCCAAATACAAACGCCAGTGTTGTCACCGACCGCACCAAGCTGCGGCAGATCCTTTTCAACCTTCTGAGCAATGCCTTCAAGTATACCAGGCAGGGATCCATTGAGTTTGGTTATTTTTCAGAAGGAGAGGGCGAAAATCTGAAGTTTTATGTAAAAGATACAGGTGTGGGGATACCCAGGGATCAGCAGGATGTTGTTTTTGAACGCTTCAACAGGGGCGAATCGGACGAGAACACCCACCATGGAGGCACGGGCCTGGGTCTTTCCATATGCCATGGCCTGGTGGAGTTGCTGGGTGGCAGCATGGGGGTGGAGTCGGAGGAAGGCGCCGGTTCGGTCTTTTATTTCACCCTGCCTTACCAGCCTGGCAGCTCGGCAAATGGAGGGGCGGCAAAGCAGCCTGAAAGGGAGGAGACGGAAAAACGCGATCTCCTGGTGGTGGAAGACGACCAGGTCAACGCCATTTTTATCAACGAATTGCTGAAGGACCTGGGGGTAGAAGAAACGTTCTTCAGCATTCATCATGTGTACAGGGGAGAAGAAGCAGTGGCTTTTTGCCGGGACAATCCGGGCACCGAGCTGGTGCTGATGGACATCAAGCTGCCCGATATCGACGGCCTGGAAGCTACCCGCCGGATAAAAGAGCACAACCCCCGCATGCCGGTGATAGCCCAGACAGCTTATGCCATGGAGTCAGACCGCAACAAGGCCCTGGAGCACGGACTGGACGATTACGTGTCGAAGCCCATCGACCGGGAACAGCTGGGCGACATCCTTTACCGTTTTCTCAATATCTCCAGGCAGGCTTAAAGCCGTTGCTGCTGTCAACCCACTTTTTCCAGCTCTTTGGCCTCTACGGCTGCCCCGATGATGCCTGCATGGTTTTGCAGGTAGGCCGGGAGAACCCGCGTTCTGACCTTGTGGAGGTACTTTTCGTATTTTTGGAATTTTTTGCTGGCACCCCCGCCTATGATGATCAGCTCGGGATAAAAAAGCTGCTCCAGGTAGTGCAGGTATTTGCCGAAGCGCTTGGCCCACTTTTTCCAGCTCAGGTCCTTCTTTTTACGGGTGGCATCGGAGGCCCAGTTCTCGGCGATCTTATCCTTGTAGTGCACATGGCCGAGCTCGGTGTTGGGCAGCAGCACACCGTTGGTGAACAGTGCTGTACCCAGTCCGCTGCCCACGGTGACGATCATTCCCACTCCCTGGATGTCTTTGCCGTGGCCAAACCGCATTTCGGCCAGCCCTGCAGCGTCGGCATCGTTGATGATGATCGTCTCACAACCGGTTTTTTCCTCCAGTATGGCGGAAGCATCTTTCCCGATCCAGCTTTTATCAATATTGGCGGCTGTCTGGATGACCCCTGCCTGGACGGCTGACGGGAAAGCCACTCCAATCTTGCCGCTGTAGCCGAAATGTTCAATGATTTGCCGGATGGTCTCTGATACTGAATCCGGTGTGGATGGGCTGGGTGTTGGAATGCGGTGGCGCTCGGTTACCAGTTCCCCGGTGTCTGTATCGATCAGGGCTCCCTTGATGCCCGAGCCTCCAAAATCGATTCCCAAACGCACATTTTCATTGTTTGGCATAATCAGGTTGGATTGATTAAGACGGGAGAAATTTATAAAAATATTGCCGACAAAGATTTTTTTATACAAAAAAAACTTATGCAGGATTATGAAATAAATTTTTCTTTGAAAAGGGGCTTTCATCAAACGGGTTCTCCCGGTTGTTACTAACCTGGGGGGTTATCCGTTCTCTGCAGTTCCAGAGGCAGCTCTATATAAAAAGTTGTTCCCTGCTCCATTTTGGAGTCGATCGTTATACGGCCTCCCATGAGTTCAGCCAGTCCCCTGGAGATGGACAGGCCCAGGCCGGTGCCCCCGTTGGACCTGCCCGAGGGATCGGGCACCTGTATGAACCGTTCAAATATCTTTTCCTGCATCTCTCCGGGGATGCCCTGGCCGGTGTCGCTGACAAAAAGTTTGATGCCCTCGGCCGTTGGTTCATAGCCAAATTCCACTTTGCCCCGGGTGGTAAATTTAAAGGCGTTGTTCAGCAGGTTGTTGAGGATCTGCTGAAGCTTCACCCTGTCGGTGCGGACATAGCTGCTGTCATCATTCAGTGGGGCGTGGTAGGTGAATTGAAGTTTTTTGTCCCCGGCCGTTGTTGCGAAGATGCTGTGGGTTTCCCGGATGAGGTGGTTCAGGTTGAAGGTTTCGGCATTGATTTTCTGCTGGCCCGTTTCCAGCTTGGAGATGTCTATGATGTCGTTGATGATGCCCAGCAGCTGGTTGGCCGAGTTGTTGATGATGTTAACGAAATGTTTTTTCTTCTTCTCGCTTATGTTGTCCCTCAGGAGCATCCCCGAAAAGCCGATGATGCCGTTCATGGGGGTGCGTATCTCGTGGCTCATGTTGGCCAGGAAGGCCGACTTGAGCTGGTCGCTTTCCTCCGCCTTTTTTTTGGCCTGGATGAGCTGTTCCTCGAAATTTTTCCTTTCATAAATGTTGCGGATAATAACCAGAATGGAAGCCAGGTTGCCCTGATTATCCTGGATGGGAGTGGTAGTTAGTTCAACGGGTATGCCCCGGCCCTGCTTGTCGAAGATCTCATTCTCAAAAGTACCCCCTTCTTCGCCGCTTAAAAGGGCATTGAAGACTTTATAGCTTTTTTCCAGGTACGCTTCTGCAACCAGGTCGGTGAAGTGAAACCGGCTGAGCTCCTCCCGGCTGTAGCCGGTCAGTTCCCTGGCACCGCGGTTGCTGTCGAGGTGGTACCCCCGGCTGTCGATCAGGAACATGGCGTCGTGGGCATGGTTGAAAATGTCCCGGAACTTTTTCTCGCTTTCCTGCAGCAGCCTGCGTGTTTGGTTGCTTTCGCTCACATCTTTGGAGATGGCAATGAAGGCGGTGGGGTTGCCCTTGCAGTCGTCGATGGTGCTCACGGAAGCTTCGATGTCGATCAGGTTGTTCCTGCAGGAGCGGATCCGGTACTCGATGTTTTTTACCGTACCCTGCTGAAGCACCAGCATCATGTATTCGATGACCTTTTCCCGGTCGGGCTCGTAGATCAGGTTGAAGACATTGGTTTTATAAAGTTGCTTTTCCGACTCTTCGCATTCATACATCCTGACCGTCTCCTGGTTGAAGTAGGTGATGTTGCCGTCCAGGTCGGTGATGACGATAGAGTCCGGGGAGGCTTGTATGACCTTCTTCAGCTTTTCGTTGGAATTTTCCGGTTCGCCGGACCTGGCAACCTGCTGGTGGTGTGTTGTTGCGACTTCGGAAAACAGCAGGATCGCCCCGTGGCTGCCATCCTGTAAAGACAGGCTTTGGGCCTTCCAGTGGACCTCCCGCTGGTCTTTCAGGGTGGATGAGCCCCTGATGGTGGTTTTTAACTGCCCGGGGTTGTCGAGTACATTCAGAAATCTCTCAGAATCCTCAAGGCAATGGGCCAGTTTGTCGAGAAAGTTGAGCTGGTGGTGATTGTCTGCATCCCTGGTTTCCGGCAGGTCGAAAATCTTCAGCAGTTGCTGGTTGTATGCGACCACCCCACCTTTCCCGTCGATGATCAATGCCCCTTCGTCCATTGCCTCAAGTACACCGTAAAGCAGTTCCATTCTTAATTTCTTTGACTTTATGATCCCTTTTTCCGGGATGTTTTTTCCTGGCTCTTCTTACTTTCTTCTCTAATAGTTTTTCAGAAAACAGCTAATGCAATCAACAACCGTTATACGACTTGAGGATGGGAAAGTTTTAAGCAACCCGATGGGAGAATATGTTTTCGAACAACTATATTTTAACTCAATTCAAATTGCTGTATGGGTTAAAATTGAAAATGATTTTGTTGCTTCTTTTGCCAAAATTGATGAATTTTATAAATCATGGAAAATCAACATACTGAGCAGATGACGCCTGAAAAAACTGCTTCTTACTGCCGCCATTATGCCATGTGTAAGATCGATTTCCTGGAGAATGGCTTGTGTGAGGCTGGGGCGCGTCACCAATTTGTAAGTTACTACCCGCAGGGACGAATGGACCTGTACGCTGCGTTGCAGAAGGGTACCCTTGAGCTGACACCCGGAGCCGAGAGCATAGCCGATAGTTGCACTTTATGCGGAAAATGTGATTACCAGTGTCATTTCATCACCGGGATGCGTCCCATGCATGTGATGGAGGCCCTCAAGCATTATGTGGCAGAGAACCGCCACCAGGTGGCATGGGCCCCTGGTGAAGATCCTGTCTTCTCCGGATTGCAGGAAATCGTTGGGGAGGATTGGTGTACCCGCGATCCGGCCCTCACCATTGGGTATGCTTCCGACCCCGGGCCGGCCACGCCCCATTCTTTGCCATCCTATGTGGTTTTGCCCGGCACGCGCGATGAGGTGGCGGCCCTGATGGCCTTTTGTCATGCCAATGAGCTGGATTTTGCGGTCAGGGGCAACGGCTCCAGCGTCATGGGTTTTGTCATGAGCGAGGAGCTGGTGATCGACATGTCGCGGCTCAACCATAAGGTGATGGATGAGGAGAGAGGGTTGGTGCGGGCTGGTGCCGGCGTCACGGCCTACGACCTCCAGAAAGAGGTATATCCTTACGGCTACCGGGTGCAGGTGGCCGAGCCTTCAGCCATGATATGCGCCAACCTTATGTGTTCGGGGGTTTTTTCCACCTGGTCGCATGCCTTTGGCATGGGGGCCCAGAACGTGGTGGATGCTGAATTTGTCGATAAGAAAGGCCGTATATTTCGCCTGGGCGACAAAGAGGCGCCCAACCTTTTTGCCTACAGGCAGGACGATGTGGAAATGCCCGGCATATGTACAGAGGTCGCCTATAAGCTTTATCCCCGCCTGCCGGATGAAAGGGGTTTTTTGGTTCCTTTCCGCACCTTTGATCAGGCCCTGGCCTTCATCCGGGAGATGAGCCGCCGGCGCAAAGCCATGGCTGTGGGTTTGCTGGGAGGCGGGTACCTGGCCACCTGCCTGTCGCCTTCCACCGAGCTGGCAGGAAAGGTGAAAAAGGTGCTGCACGACGACCTGGAGATCAGTTACCTGGTGCAGGTGATAGGCGATCAGTACGATGAAGATGCCGTGCGCAAGATGGAGCATCCCATCATCTCCCAGCGCATCTTCCGGACCCTGGTATTATCGATGCCCAGCCTGATCGACAACGAGGTGCTCATACATCTGAACGAGATGATGCCCGGCAGCACGGTGTACGACCTGCTGTCCGACAAGAAGATGGAGCCGTTGCTGGAGACGCTCCTACAGCCCCATGCCGGTAAGCTGGCCAGGACCGTGCCCGGCGACATGCAGGATTTTTACCACAGGCTTTATCAAAGTGATAAACTCACTGACCTGGTGTGGCTCAACGACTTTCGGATCACCAGTTCACGGATGGGACGAGAGAAGCATGTGGTGGCCTGGATCGTTTATGTGCCCCTCGACAAGCCCGAAGTGGTCAAAGGCATCTGTGAAAGTTTTGATCGCATCGCCGGGCGGTGGCGACTAAAACACGACTATGGTTTCATCACGCCGCTGGATTTTGGCAAGCGGGCCGTGTTTGAATACGATTATTGCCTCGACCAGCAGGATGACGAGGAACGCATGCGTATGTTGCAGGCAATGAGGGAGACGGCCGCGATGATAGAAGGCTATGCCCGGCAGTATGACGCCGTGCGATGGGTCAGGCACACCCTCTACCAGGGCTTTGCCAGGATGGAAAACCTTTTGTACACCTAAGTTTTTTATACCATGCCCTAGGCTCTTGAAAAAAACTGGGGTTGCCAATCCAATTGTTTTGCCTAACTTTGAAATGTTATGAGCCAGTCTGCCGGTACCCTTCAACGCTTAGCTTATTTCCTGATCATTGCCGTGATCACGGTATACATCATGGTGATTGGCAAATTCATCATTGTCCCCCTGGTTTTTGCCGCCCTCCTGTCGATCATGGTTGTGCCGGTGAGCCGCTTCATGGAGCGGTATATACGATGGAAAGTACCGGCCATCCTGCTTACTTTTCTTGCCGTACTGATACCGGTCAGCGGCATCATCATGTTTTTTTCCTACCAGCTGGGCGATGTGATACAAAACATGCCGGCCATCACGGGCAACCTGAAGCAAACGGCCGATACCTTTTTCACCTGGCTGGAAGAGCATTTTGGCATCACACGGGCGCAAAGCTGGGACTGGCTGAGGGCCAATTTTTCCACCATACTGGAATCGCCCCTCGAATTTTTCAGGGGGGGACTGACCTCTTCCACCACTTTTTTGGTCAACTTACTCATGGTGCTGATTTTTATGTTCTTCTTCCTGCTTTACCGGGGAGCCATCCGGAATTTCATTCTCCTGCAGTTTCGTCCCGCCGGCAGGGAAGAGGGACGTGAAATCCTCTCCCAGATACAGCACCTGGTCAGACACTATTTATACGGCCTGCTGACGGTCATCCTTATCCTGGCCGTTCTCAACAGCATAGGCCTGCTGATCATAGGCGTGGGATATGCCGTTTTCTGGGCCAGCCTGGCCGCCTTCCTGAGCATCATACCCTATATAGGCACCACACTGGGCGGACTGCTGCCTTTTATGTACAGCGTTGCCACAGCCGCCACCTGGTGGCAGCCGGCAGCCGTCGTCATACTGTATGTCTCCATCCAGCAGGTGGAAGGCAACCTGATCACACCCTATGTCGTTGGCTCCAACGTGAAGATCAACCCCTTCATAGCCATCATCTCCCTGATTGTGGGCGGGGTGATATGGGGACTGGCAGGTGTCATACTGGGCATACCCATTGCCGCCATCCTGAAGCTCATCTTCGATCACACCGATGCCCTGAAGCCGGTAGGGGCATTGATGAGCCGCGATTTGCATGAAAAGGAGGATGTTTTCCTTGAGCAGTGGGACGAGGATAAGCACCGCATATCGGGTTTTTTCAGCAACGACAGGGACGGGGCTGACAGCAAATAAATTGGCGCATCCTGCAAATTTTTAAGGAAAATCGCTATATTTAAGCCCTGAATCGATCAGGTTTTTATGACCTGTTCCATGTATCATTAAAAAATACTGCATGGCACGTCATCCAATATTTTCCCTCTTTTCTGCCAACTCTTTCTCCGAAATTTTTTCGCGTTTTTTTACATGGTTGCACAAGTGGTGGATATCCATCCGTCCCTTCTCCCTTCCTGCCTCCACCATGCCGGTTGTCTTCGGTACGGTGCTGGCAGTGGTATACGGGGAAGCCACCTTTCAACCGCTGCTTTTTGTGATGGCCATCGCAGCAATGGTCATCCTGCACGGGGCTTCCAACCTGCTCAGCGACATCCACGATTACCGGCGGGGACTGGATACGGTTGCCACGCCCGTCAGCGGAGGGGTGGTCAGGGGACTGATCACCGTCGGACAGTCGCGCCGGGCTGCCATCCTGCTGTTTGTTGCCGGCAGCCTGATGGGCGTGTTCCTGGCATGGCTCACCGGCTGGATGCTCATGTTGGTGGGACTGGTGGGTTTGATGGTGGGCGTGTTTTACACCACCGGCAGCCGGATATCCTTGAAGTATAACGCCCTGGGCGACCTGGCGGTGTTCATGAATTTTGGTGTCCTGGGAGCCCTGGGAGCCTGGTTTGTGCAGACCGGCAGTCTGAGCTGGATACCTGTGCTGTGGTCGGTGCCCATGGCCACCCTGGTCATTGCCATCCTGCATGCCAACAACTGGCGCGACATACATTCCGATACCCGGGGCAACATCATCACCGTGGCCTCCCTGCTGGGCGATAAAAAATCGCTGCGTTATTACGGCGTGCTGATATACGGGCCCTTCCTCATGGTGTTGGGCCTTATCCTGGTACCGTGGCTCCTGGTGCCCGGCTTCCCCGCCATGCCATTTACTTTCCTCATCACCCTGCTGGCCCTGCCCCTGACGGTAAGGTTGTGGAAGATTGCCACCAAACGCAAGGATCCCGTCCATCCCATGGATTTCGTGACCCTGGATGGCAGCACGGCACGGCTCAACCTGGTCTTTGGCGGACTGTGCACGGCCGCCCTATTGTTCCACCTGGCCATTGAAAACCTGCTGTGACCGATATGGAAAAGGATCCTGACAGAACCTTCACGAAAGATTTTTACCCGGTGGCCGCACTGGCCCTGGTCCTTTTCATCCCCATGTTTGTCTCCCGGCAGCTTATGTTCCTGGATTTCTGGTGGTGGATGAGCACGAACCTGGTCATCGTGTGTACGCTGTCGCTGGCACATGACAAGGGACTGCGACGGGAAATGGCCGGCGACCTGCCCCGGCAGGCAGGCTATAAAATTCTGGTGGGTATCGCCTCGGCCGCCTTGTTGTACCTGGTGTTCCGCGCAGGCAACTTTCTGTCGAGGGAGATGTTTGAGTTTGCCGGCCGCGACATTGGCCGGGTCTACGGCTTCAAGGACGGCGCCGGTGCCATGCGCATCGCCCTGCTCATGCTTTTCATCATAGGTCCCGGTGAGGAGCTTTTTTGGCGCGGTTTTGTCCAGGGCAACCTGTCGGCCCAAAAAGGTAAAATTCCCGGTTTTTGGCTTGGGGTGCTCTTCTATACGCTCATCCACGTGGCCACGGGCAATGTGATACTTATCCTGGCAGCCTTTACCGGCGGCCTTTTCTGGGGATGGCTGTATATGCGCTACCGGTCGTTGCTGGTCAACATGGTCAGCCACATCGTCTGGGACATCAGTGTCTTCCTGCTGCTTCCCTTTTCAGGCTAGCAGGCCGCTTGGCCTGTTGATGAATAGGTCCGTGCAGGTCCATTTCCCTCCGGGCTACTCAAGATACCTGTTTACTGTCTTTTCCAGCTGTTCCACATCCAGGGGTTTCCTGATGTATTCGACCGCTCCCAGGTCCAAGGCCTTCTTCTCCGAATCATCTTCCTGCAGGGCGGTTAATACAATGATGGGTATGTCCCTGGTTTCAGCTTTGGCCTTGGCCTGTTCCAGAAAGTCGTAACCACTGAAATGCGGCATCAGCAAGTCGAGGATCACCAGGTCGGGCTTGTTCCGGATGAGCTTCTCCAGGGCTTTCTGGCCGTCGGATTCCAGCTCGTAATCAATGCCCTCGTTTTCATCAAAGATCGACTGAATGAGGAAGAGAGAAGTTTCCGAATCGTCTACTACTAGGATCTTTTTGCTCATGAGGCGCGCCTTTTAAAGATGGATGAAGAACATACAGATACAAATCCTGTTTTAGGTAACAAATGTAACCAACATACGTAAATTTGTAATCCTGTGTGGTGGTTATTTTTGCAGCAATCACAAGTAATTTTACTTGCAGGAAGCGTACGAGATCACCGTAAATGCTGATAAATAGATGGTTTTATGATGCAAAACGGAGAGAGCAAGGATAATGTGGATGGCTGCGGACCTTTTGACACCGGACCCGGCTTTTCTGCAGATGAGCAGCACCAGTTGAAGGAGAACAGCAAGGAGGTGGTCTTTTCACCCGGTGAGACGGTGATCAAGCAAGGTACTTTTGCATCCCACATCTTTTATTTGAAGAAGGGCCTGGTGAAAGTGTTGCTGGAATCGGGTAACGGGAAAAGAATAGCCCTTCAGCTGCTGGCCCCGCAAACATTTTTTGGTTTGCCTTTTTTGGAGACCGAGTATTTTCATTTTGGCGCCGAGACGTTGAAAGGTTCCGCCATATGCCAGATACGAAAGGACACCTTCCGCAGCATCGTCCGGCAGAACGAACGTGTCAACCGCTTTGTGATGGAGACTTACAGCCACCACTACCTGGATCTTTTCCACAAACTGGAGATCAACAGCACGCGCAACAACCACGGCAAACTTGCTTCCCTTCTCTATACCCTCAACGGTGATGATTACCAGCAAGAAAATGTATTTGATTACATCACCCGGCGCGACCTGGCCGAGTTGGCCTCTATTTCGAGAGAAAGTACCAACAAGATTCTCAGAGAATTTGAGAACGACCGCCTGGTTCACGTCTCTTCCCACGGGATCAGCATCATCAAGCCCGAACTGCTCAAACGCCTTGCCATGATTGGATGATTCTTCTCACCACTTTCCCTTTTCTTTCTGTCTTTCCCTTCCACTTTCCACCTCCCGCTTTCATCCCTTCCATTTTCAACCTTGAACTTTCCACTTTCCGCCCTTCCACCGTTCTTGCCCAGAGGGTAATTTGACCCCGAAAAACAGTATAATTACTCCATATTTTATTGACTTTGTTCATGGGGTTGAGGATATCTTTGAAAGGTTAAATAAAAACGACTGTCAAAACCCGGCAACCCTTTGTACTTTCTGCCGTAACACGGGAATATGAAAGCATTTTTCAGCAAATTGTTCCACTACCGGATAAATCCCCTTGAAGATTTTGAGACTCTCCTGGATCGTGTTTCCTCCTGGCTTCTTTTCGTGATAATGGTTGTTGGCACTCCCCTCATTGCCGTGGCGGTCATAGAGTCGATCAATCTTCACTCGCCGGTCAATACAGTCATTTACATCTCTTTGTCTGCCCCGTTGGCTTTACTGGCCATTTTCAGGCATCGTTTCAACTACAGGTTCAAAGCGGCGGTGATCCTGATTAGTGTATACCTTTTTGGTGTCCATGACCTGATCATATATGGCTTTACCGGCGCTGCCATTCCCGTCTTTCTCACACTTTTTATACTGGTTACCATATTTTTTGGCCTTCGGAACGGGCTGATCTCCATTGCCGCCTCGTTGGTGCCCACGGCCATAGTGGGTTACCTCCTGGTGCAGGAAGTATACACCATCAACTTTGATGTCAACCAAACCCTCTCGATGTCGTCCTCGTGGATTACAGCATGGTTTACCATTCTTGTCCTGGGTTTGCTGGTGGTGATCAGCTACAGTTTTGTCAAGACCAACCTTTTTGATGTCATACGCTATACCCGCAAGCAGGCGGAAGACCTGAGAAAATCCAATGATAAGCTCATCAGGGAGATACACCAGCGCGATGAGGTGGAAAAAAACCTGAAAAAGGCCAAGGAGCGGGCGGAGGAGAGCGACGAGCTCAAGTCGGCTTTCCTGGCCAACATGAGCCATGAGTTTCGCACACCCCTGAATGGCATCATGGGTTTTGCCAGTTTGCTGGAGGGCGATGACCTCGATCAGGAGAGCCGGGTCCAGTATGCCCGCATCATACAAAAAAGCGGCAACCGGATGCTGGAGTTTATGAACAGCCTGCTCGACATTGCCATGATAGAGTCGGGGCAGACAAAGGTGAAGGCGGAAAAAACGTCGGTCGCCGGCATCATGGATGACATTGCGGCTTTGTTCAAGCCCGAGGCCCGGAAGAAAGGTTTGAGGCTCACCTGTTGCAAAGACGGACCTGCATGCGGGGAACGCATCATAACCGATTCGGCCAAGCTCAAGCAGGTGCTGGCCAAATTGCTACACAACGCCATCAAGTATACCGAAGAGGGTGAGGTTGTTTGTGGTTACAGCCTGAACGAGGGCTGTCTGCAGTTTTATGTGAGCGATACGGGCATAGGCATTGAGCACGGGATGCAGGACAAGATCTTTGAACAGTTCCGCCAGGCCGAGCTGAACTACACCAGGGAATATGAGGGAGCCGGGCTGGGCCTGAGCATATCCAAAGCCTACGTGGAGATGCTGGGAGGCGAGATATGGGTGGATTCGGAGCCGGGATCGGGAAGCACCTTTTATTTCTCCCTGCCCTGCCGCCCCCCGGCACATGTGATGGAGGAACATGCCGGATAGACACTTACCGGGGGCTTCTCTTCATGCCCAAATCTGAAAGAGAATGCTTATCTTTGCCCGCCAAAGCTGAATGATGAGTACAGACAAAAAACTGGCAAAAGCCGAGATGAAAGCACGCGGCCGGCCCCTGCAGAAGATGTTTGACCGGGTGCCCTCGCGGTATGATTTTTTGAACAGGCTGCTGACCTTCCGGCTGGATGAATACTGGCGGGGAAGGGCTGTCAGGCGTATAATGGATGAGAAACCGGGCCGTGTGATGGACCTGGGGACGGGCACGGGCGACATGGCCGTGCGTATTGCCAGGAAAAGCCCGTCTGTCCAGGTAACCGGTTACGACTTCTCTGCCCCCATGCTGGAGGTGGCCAGGCGCAAAGCCGGGCGCCGGCAGCTGGACAACGTGCATTTTGTCGAGGGCGATGCCGCCTCCATGCCTTTTGAAGACAACAGCTTTGATGTGGTGGGCATCTCCTTTGCCTTCCGCAACATCACCTTTAAAAATCCTTACACGGGTCAGTACCTGAAGGAGACACTCCGGTGCCTGAAGCCGGGGGGTAAGTTTGTGATCGTGGAGACCAGCCAGCCGCGCAACCCACTGGTGAGAAAAGTCTTTCACGCCTATTTTCATTACGTCGTCTCGGGACTGGGAGGCCGCCTGTCCGGGGCCAGGGGCGCCTACCACTACCTGGCCTATTCAGCCCGCCATTTTTACACCCGCGAACAGCTGACCCGCCTGCTCGAAGATCATGGCTTTGCCGGCACTGAGCACCACCCCATGCTCCTGGGCGCTTCAGCCATCACCGTCGCCACCAAGCCCCAATGAGGGAGAAGAAAATCTAAAATTTAATCCCTGCCTCCAGCTGAATACCGATATCATTTCTGTAGACATCCGAATTCAACCATCTTTCAAAGATGGCAACTCCAAAGGTTAACCCCAAACGGGATTGGGGAATGAATATTATGCCCTGGCTCATGGCCACTCCCAAAAGATAGTCCTCTATCTCCTTTTTACTTTCCACTTCAGAAGATGCCAGGTTGATGGGTATCAAAAACTCGAATTTTAAGTACATCGTCTTTTTTAACCGTTTGGCCGTGCTGATCCCGCCCCCGATATGCAACTCCGTTTTTGTGTCAATAAAATATCCGGCATTGGGATCGGGGGGATCAGGAGGCAGCTTATAGCTCTCCAGGGTTATAATCCACGGAAAAATCCACTCCGTTTCTTCGTTGATATCAATATGGTATCCGTAATAGGACAGGCCCCAGCCGGGGTAATGAATACCAAACGTTTTTTTGAACATCAATAAGCTGTTCCATGGACCCAAATCGTTCGACCGGAACAAATCATTCTGAGCCGGGGCGGATATTGAAGATAGAAGGACCAATAGAAGAAAAGTCAGAATCTTCTTCAAGCAAAATCTATTCATTTAATCATCCTTTAAGCAGCGAACTGAAAAGCCTATTTCTTTACCTAAAACAGCCCGGTGAATCTTGCTGCTGCCCGCTCCCTGCATGACGGCGGGCCATTCATATAAACCTGGATGCGAATGATGGAAAACCTTCTTACATGCAGGGAAAGCTATATGGTTCACAGTGGCATCAGGCCGGCGTTCCTGTATCATTTAATTAACTCCTGTAGCGGAATGGGGCTTTTGATGGGAGAATAGGTTGAAGAGGTTAAAGGCGATAAAACAATCTTACTCCAATACCTGGATAGACTGGCATCTCCAGTTCCCAGTCACAAAACCATCCGCTACAGGGTCTTGGTTCTTTTTCTGTTTCCTTATGCCAGACCTCAAACATAATCCCCGCATCGATATCAATTCCAAATTTTTTGGAAATATTGAGGTTGCGACCAATCCTTGAACCAATATATCCGGATTGATCAATTATATATTCATCTTCAGTCCTTAAATAAGTCAATCCAGATCTGACGTACCAGGGACGTCTTTTTGATAACTTTGAAGTCCCGCCAAAATGATAATATACAACTCCCAAAACAGATAGGATGGGCTTTTTTTCAGGTAATAACCCAATGCTGAAACCTATTTGGGTTTGGTCCAGCTGCCTGGATACACCAACATGGTATAATTCAGGCACTCCAAATCCCGCCGATATATTTACTTTCCCCTGTCCATATATTTTTACACAATACATGAAAAGGAAAGAAACAATCAGTAAAATATATGCGCTTATTTTAGAATCGAAGAAGAATGCCTTCATCTCTCCCGCCATTTATCTGAGGTCATGAATGCATCATTTTTCATTATGGATTTCTCCATTGCTTAAATATAAAATCAGAATACATATCCCCGCATTCAAATGGTTTATATGGTATAGGTGGTATAAATTATGTGATGCTGACTTGGGGGTGGATAAAGACTAAAAAAGTCCAAAACACAGAAATATGTTTAGCTTATCTGCCCGGGGGTTAAAGACAGAACGCTGTTGCCAGTGGCGCTTTATCCCCCGCGATGGTTAAACCAATTCGTGGTCCGGTAAGCTGCTCGGTTTCATTACTTTGAGGATGCTCCTGTCCCAAAGAATGTGAGCATAGGAACACTGAAAAAATGCCCAACTGAATACAAAGAATCCATGCTTTGATAAACATATCATTGAACCAGCCATAGACTTTATTTCTGACATCATTCAGGTGGTATGGTTTTCCACGGTTCCACCTCTTCACTCCCATGCATACATGATCAAACAGCATACGTAGAGGGATGAATATAAGCACGGGACCAGGAAAGGTGAAACAGTTCTATTAAGTGCTTGCTGCCAGTCAGCATGAACCTTTTTGATGGGTTCATCCTGGGGAAGTTTCTTAAGATGGATTAGGAATTTTACGGCGAACCTGTCCTACGACGAGCAATTCAGATGTGATCAGACAGATGACCACATTGCAATGGATTCATCATTTCCCGTTCCGGGGTTGATGCTCTATACGAATCTATAGAGGCAAGTTATTTTATTCTCAAACAAATTGCAATTTTTTGGGAAGGTTTTTCTTTTTAGTCCTTTGCCCATCCACGTTTTTCACTCTTCTCTCAGGATAACCGCCGGGTTGGCCCTTCCGGCCCTCAGGGTCTGGTAAAGCAATATCACTCCCGTCACCGCTATGGCAGCCCCTGAGGCTGCCAAAAAGATCCACAGGGAGAGTCCTGTTTGGTAGGCGTAGTTGTGGAGCCATCCGTTCATTACCCAATAGGCGGCTGGCCATGCGATGATGTTCGACACCAAGATCCAGCGGAAAAATTCACCGGAGAAGAGGGCTGCGATGTGATTCATCTGTGCACCCATGGCCTTGCGTATGCCAACCTCACGCATGCGGCGGTCGACGCTGAAAGCTGCCAGTCCAAACAGACCCAGCAGGGAAAGAAAGATGGCCAGCAGGGTAAAGACGGTCACCACATCCCTGATTTTTTGCTCCGACCGGTAGAGGGCATCATATCGCTGATCCATGAACTCCATCTGAAAAGGCCATGAAGGGGCCACCTGCTGCCATGCTTTTTTGAGCTTCTGCACTGTTGCCGGGACGTTACGGGTGTCCATCTTCACCAGTATCTCCAGGTTGGAGGGCGGATAATTTTTGCTCATGAAAAAGGCCAGCGGCGGCATTTTCTTCTTCATGGAGAGGAAATGGATGTCGCGGGCAATGCCCATTACTTTCCTTTTTTGGTTGTCGTAGAAACCGGTAAGCTCCTGGTGGAGCATGTGGCTTATAGCCTTTCTTTCACCGGCTTCTTCTCCCAGCTGGAGCAGGTGTTTTTTACCCATTAGCCGGGCGGCCGTCTCATTAAGTATGACCCCCGATGAAGCATCGGAAGGGTGGTCGCCGGAAAAATCGCGACCCATAAGTATTTCACCCCCGATGGTTTGAAAATATCCCTGGCCAACGGCGATCAGTCCTATGTGGGTGGCTTTTTCCTCCGGTTGCCCGGTCATCCTGAGGGAGGTGAAATTGTTGATCAGGTGGGGCGGGGCACTGAAAGTGGAAGAGACACTTTTTACTCCGGGGTACTCCCTGGCGATGCCGGCAAACCCCTCATAGCGGCTGTTCCTTTGTTCATCGAGCGGGTTCTTGATGATGGCTACCTGTTCTTTGTCCACTCCCAGGTTTTTGTTTTGTATATATTGAATTTGTTTGTATACCACCGCTGCTGCAATGATTAAAAAAACCGATATGGCAAACTGTAGGAAGACCAGGGCCTGTCTGATTCTTATATGCCCGGCCGTCCTGCTGTCCCCGGCCCTGGCGTAGGCCTGGCCGGCCCCTCCCAGTATGGCCAGGGGTTTCACGCGCGAGAGCAAGAAGGCAGGGTAGCTGCCAGAGAACAGCGTCATGAGCACCATGATGATGGCCATAGCTTTCAGGGGCAGCAGGTTGTTCCAGATATCCAGTCCGAGGCTTTTGCCCGATATGTTGTTGAACCAGGGCAGGGCCAGGTGCATCAGCACCAGGGCCAGGAGCGCCCCAACAAATGTAAAGACAAAGGATTCCCCCATAAACTGGGCGATGATCTTCTTCCGGTCGGCTCCGGCTATCTTGCGCATGCCGATCTCTTTTTCACGCATGCTCATACGTGCGGTGCTCAGGTTCATGTAATTGAAAGCTACGATGACCAACAGGAAAACGGCAAGAGCCCCAAACCCCGTCACATATTTGATGTTGCTGTGCCGGGCCATGTCATACTCCAGGTTGTAAGAGTGCAGGTAGATCTTTTCCAGGGGCTGGAGCCTTAGCCGCGTGTTGGCATCATAGCTTTCATCCCTGCTTTCATGATAGAGCCGGTTGATCAGTTTTTCGGCTTCATCCGGATCGGCCTGTGGTGTGAGCCTGGTGTAAAAATAGCTGTTCTTGTAACCCCAATGGTTGTGGGCCAGGTTGTTGTGCTCCCTGACGCTGGACAGGGAAGCGAGAAACTCGATGTCGAGGTGCGACTGTTCAGGAAGGGGCTCCAGGATGCCGGTCACCTCATAGCGGTACTCCTGGTCGACGGTCAGTGTTTTACCCACGGGCGACTCATCGCCAAAATATTTGCGGGCCATCGCTGGTGTGATCACCATTTTGTAAGGACCCTCCAGGGCTGTTGCAGGGTCGCCTGAGCGAAGCCTAAGGGAGAGTATCTCAAACATGGCCGGATCGGTCAGAAGGATCCTGGACTCTGCAAAACGTCGGTCGCCGTATTGGATCACCGGGTTGAGATCCCTGAAAAACGAAGAGATGGCCTGGGCCTGCGGTACGGCATCGTCCAGGTGGCGGCTGAAGATACCCGGAAGGTGGGCAGTGCCGCCACTTTCTTTGGGGTAATCCATGACAATGCGATACACATTGCCGGAATCTTCATGAAAATCGTCGTATTTCATCTCATCCTGGACATACAGCAGGATGACAAGGAAACTGGTCAGGCCGATGGCCAGCCCGAGGATGTTGATCAGTGAAAAGAGCCGGTGGCGGCTGATGCTCCTCAGGCCCGTACGGATGTAATGCTGGATCATGGTGGTGTGGTTAACAGGGTTCTGGTGCCAAAGACTTCCCTTTTTTGCAAGGGCTGCACCAGGGTCCTGGAAATCACACAAAATGCTTCCAGCGAATGGGCAAAGGCGTTATTTGTCGGGTTCTCCTACAAAGATAAAGTATTTCCTGCGTTGGTTCAGCAGCAGGGTGTTGATTTTGACCTGCAGGAAGATGAAGGTCTTGAACTTGATGTATTCCCACAGAGAGTTGAAATTTTTGCGGGTGATCCACCTGTCAAAGCCTTTGTATCCTTTCTTGACGGGTTCGGTGATGTTTTCCTGCCGGTGGATCTTCAGACCGTTCTCGCGGAATTTTTTCAAGTATTGCCCTTCGGTCCAGTGGTGGAAGCTCATCTTCCGCTTCCATTTCTCGAGCGGCCCTCTGTGTTGATAGGAGCGGGAGAGGATGTCGGCAATCAGGAACTGCCCGCCGGGTCTGACTACCCGGTGGACCTCCTGCATGAACTTGTGCTTTTCGGGATAATGAAAGGCGCTTTCTATGCAGAGAAGCACATCCACCGAGTTGTCGGGGATATTCTGAAGATTTTGGGCGTCGTCGACCATGAAGTCCAGGTTTTGATGCCACCCATTGATGGAATGTGCCAGGCTGATGTTGTTGGAATTGATGTCGACGCCGGTCAGGCTGGCCGGTTTGTACTTTTCATAGATGTACAGGCTCTGGGTGCCATTGCCGCAGCCCACTTCCAGTACGTCCTTGTCCTCAAGCGAACCCAGATGCGACACACAATGCCTGGTGAGGTTCACCTGGCGATCTTCCAGGGATTCATTGTGCTCCCTGAAAAAGGGATAATGAAGCATCAGCAGTTTTTGATAGAGCTTGCGGTAGGTTTGGTTGATGGATTGGTAATAATCCTTGGTGGAGCTGCCTGTCTCCAAGAGGGTTGAATTTTCCATAGACTGGTTTGGGTCTTTTTGATCCATAGCTGACAAAACTATAAAAATGTGTGAACCACAAAATAAAATGTACATTCTTATCATTCAAATGCTTTTCAAACCCTTTTTGGCAGTAACCTTCCCGGTAAGGTGAGATATATCAATGTGTGGTAAATTACAGAGTTTGTCTGCCCGGGTAGAGGCTGGGGCCATTGTCCACGGGGTCTGGCGCCGGGCACTGGTGTAAAAAACTGAATTACAGACAGGCCGGCTTTGCGAAACAAGTATTTTTTCACTAACTTTAAAACAGGGATGCATTAACAGATGTTCTGTATGGTGGTTTCAAGCTTTAATAGTCTGTTTTTTACCTGCTTATGAGATGCCGTTTTTTTCTTCCCCCGCCAGAGCTTAGGCCATATATCAGGGCTTATTTATGGTATCACAACAAAACCAACGGCAGGACACAACCCATCAAGTTTCTTCCCAGTGGCTTCCCTTATCTCATCTTCAACCTGGGCGATCCCTTCCTGGTCCACAACCAGTCCCATCCCCGGGGCAGGAATGATGGTGGCAACCAGCTGGTGGGACAACAGGAATCTTACTATTTACTGACCCCGGGAGAGGAGTATTCCCATTTCTGCATCATCTTCCAGCCGGGAGGGCTGAGCCGCCTGATGGGCCTGCCGGTGCATGAATTGCTTAATGATGCGGCGAGCCTGGGTGATTTCACGACCACCACACTGGAGGAAGTTTTCGACCGGTTCCGCGAAGGCCTGCTCTCCCCGGGACAATTGCTGCGTCGTGTAAACGGATGGTTCCATCAGCGTTTGTTGTATTGCCGGAACGACTATTTGTATGTCGAGTACACCCTGGATCACATCCGCCAGAGGAATGGCCTGGTATCTGTGGAAGAGCTGGCTGTCCTGTCGAACACCTGCACGAGGAACTACCGGCGCCGTTTCCTGGAGATCACTGGCATTGCCCCCAAGAAGTTTCTGCTGATCACCCGTTTGCGCAAAATATTGAGTTCCCTGGAGTGCAACGAGCCGCTGCCGGTTGACTGGAGTGAGATTGTTTACCGTTCGGGTTATTATGACCAGATGCATTTCATCAAGGAGTTCAAAAAGTTCTGCGGCGAGACCCCTTCGGCGTATCTCGATGATTACCGGGGTTCCCGTCAGTTGCTTGAGCGCTACCTGCTGAGCCTCGTGGACTGAGATCATCCGGCGGGGTGCCCTGCCCATCGGCTGTCTTTCCTTATCGGCTGTCTGATTTTTCCGCAAGGGCAGGTTGTCCGATTTTTACTATCAGAAAAACAGGCTGCTGGATATTTTTATTTCCAGTTTGAATCAACAGTTCGTGAACCACTAAAAAATGATGCTATGAAAAAGATTTTTCATTTATTGCCTGTTTTGCTCCTGTCTTTTTTCCTTATTCAGTGTGAAGAAGCTGAGAAGCTGGTCGAAGACAACAAGGATGAGGAAGTTCCTTATCCCACAGCCTGTTTTACCGCGCCCGACGGTATATATGTGGGGGTCGAAGCCACGTTCAGTGCTTCCTGCTCGCAGGATGCAGAAAGTTATGCCTGGGAATTTGGTGACGGCAGCACAGCTTCCGGTCAGCAGGTGACCCACACCTTCAGCACGGCCGGGGATTATGAGATCACACTTACCGTTTCCAATGCCGGCGGGGAGGATGAGACATCTGAAAACGTCTCCGCCGTCCGTGAAGATGTGGTGTATGTTTCCGACAACATCACCTCGGACGTCACCTGGCAGGCGGGATATTATTATATCGTCACCCGGTCGGTCGACGTGGATGCCGTCCTGACCATTGAGCCCGGGGCCATTGTCAAATTCGAAGAAGGTGTCTGCATGGATTGTGTGGATGGCAGGATCGTAGCGGCAGGATTGGCCGAAACACCCATCATCTTCACTTCATACCGCGATGATGTGGGCGATGACACCAACGGCGACGGCAATGGTACTTTCCCGTCTCCCGGCGACTGGGGCTATATATACATCGGCGGCACCAACAACGCTTCGGCTTTTACCCATTGCCGCTTCTCCTACGGGGGCGGTTACAACAACTACGATTTTGTGCTGGAGCTGGCGTCATCCAACACCACGGTAGCCAACTGTACTTTCTTTTCCAACAAGGCCGAACATTACGGAGCGCTGAATGCTTCAGATGCCGGCGAAAATGTGGCCATCACCGGCAACACCTTCTTCGGCAACAACAAACCCCTGATGATCAATGGTTATATCAGCCTGGATGATTCAAACATCTTTGTGAACCCCGATGATGCCAGCCAGATCAACGTTCACAACGCGGTTTATTATAGCGGAAACTACGGGAAGGTGAAAGGCGATGTGACCTGGGCTGAGACGGATGTGCCATTTGTGGTGACCGACGGGGCCACCGTAACCGTGGAGTCGGGCCATTCACTGACCCTTGCCCCGGGCGTGGTGGTGAAATTTTTACCGGGTGAAGGCATGGATGCCGACGAGGGTCTCGTGCTGGCCAGGGGCACCGATGCAGAGCCCATCGTCTTCACCTCCCTGCACGACGATGCCTTTGGCGGAGATACCGGGAATGATGGCGACCAGGTGGAGCCCATGCCCGGCGACTGGAATCATGTACTGGTGTCCGGCACCAACAACACTTCTGAATTTGAGTATTGCCGGTTTTATTACGGGGGTGGCTATTACGATTATGATTATGTGGTGGAGCTGACCTCCAACAACACGGTAATCGACCACTGCACCTTTGCCTACAACAAAGGCAGCAACTATGGTGCTCTTAGCGCCCGCAGTGCCGGGAGTGCCACCCAAATCACCAACAACATTTTTTACAGCAATGTGATACCCCTCCAGATCAGCGGTTACCTCGACATGGATGATTCCAACACCTTTCATCAGCCCGGCAATCCTGCTGTCACCAACGAGCGCAACGGCATTTTTGTCGTGGGCAACTGGGGCGAGATATCCGGCAACCGCAGCTGGGAGGAAACGGAAGTGCCTTTTGTATTTCCCGAAGATTACTATGACTTGAAGGTTGTCTCCGGAAGTTCCCTCACCCTGGCGGAGGATGTGGTGATCAAATTTGGCGCAGGCCGGGCTGTGGTTCATCACAACAACCTTTACAATTACAACGGGGCAGGGGTCTTCTTCACTTCCATGAGGGATGACAGCAAGTGCGGCGATACGAACGGCGACGGCACGCAGACCTGTGCTGTGACGGGTGATTGGGATGGCGTTTACAACGATGCCTCGGATAATTATGAGAGCTGGTCGAACATCCTGTTCTCACAATATTAGGGGGTGGTGTAGGTGTTGCACAAACGAACACCCTTGTGCATCAAAACCGGACAGTTTCAGTCCCCCGGCATCATTCCGAAGACGGGGGATTGGTTGATATTCAGTTTACTGCGTTCTTTGGCATGGTGCTTGAAATTCTTTAAAAAATGCGGAATTATGATACGCAACTACCTCAAAGCTGCATTTAGGAGCCTTTCCAGGAACAAGGTGCACAGCCTGATCATCATATTGGGTTTGGCCGTTGGATTGGCAGCTGTTTTTATCATAGCCATCTTTTTAAAGCATGAATACAGTTTCGACCGTTTCTTTGAAGATTCGGAAAAGATCTATCGTGTGGTGACGGTCCTGGAGCGCGACGGAAGCCAGTCGCCTCACACTTTTGAGGATGTGGCAATTGCCACGAAAGAAACTGTGCCGGGAATAGAAGCCGCTACGCGCTTCTATGCATATGACCATCTTGAAGTGCGACGAAATTCTGATTTGATGGGTGATTATAAGGCTTTGTACGGCGATTCATCCTTTTTTAGTGTTTTCTCCCTCGACCTTTTGCGGGGCAAACCCACCGCCAGACTCAGCAAAAAGGGGGCTGTGGTGCTTACCAGGAGCATGAAGGAACGTTTGTTTGACAATGAACCGGCATTGAACCAGGTGCTGCAGATGGATGAGCAGGATTATACCGTGGTGGGCATCATGGAGGATGTGCCTTCCAACTGCCACATTCAGTTCGACATGCTGCTTTCTTTCTCCTCGCTGAGCGAATCCTTCCGTCGCTCGAATGCAGTCGATTACCCCACCTATTTCCGGTTTGATGATGTTCCTGCCCGCCATACAAAGGATCGGGTAAATGCTTTTGTTGCCCGATGGGTCAACAAGAAATTTGAGGGCTACGATGTCACCGTTCAGCCCAGGCTGCAGCCAATGGAAGACATACACATGGGTGAAACCATCCAGCGGGATTATGCCGTCACGGGCGACCGCAGCCAGATGGTCATCTTCTCGGTGGTGGCCATCATCATCCTGGTGATTGCCGTGTTCAACTTTGTCAACCTTTTTACGGCCCGGTCTGAATCACGACTAAAAGAGGTGGGCATCCGCAAGGTGATCGGCAGCCGGCGCCGGCAGCTCATCCGTCAGTTCCTGGGGGAGTCGGCCCTGGTTGGTGTGGCGGCCTTCGGGGTGGCCATGGCGCTGGTCGAGACTTTCCTTCCGCATTTCTTTGATCTGCTGCGGGTGGATTTTGAATGGTCGTACCCTTCGGCCTGGGGCATGATAGCCGTCTTTTTCCTGTTCACCATCCTGGTGGGTATGGCATCGGCATGGTATCCCGCGCTGTATGTCTCCTCCTTCAACCCGGTCAGGATTTTTCATGGATCTTTTCCCGGCACGTCGCCGGGCAAGCCCTTGCGTACCGGACTGGTCATCCTGCAGTTCACCCTTTCCATTGGTCTGATCACCAGCATCATCACCCTTTACAGCCAGGTGCAGTATATGAAGAACAAGGATATGGGCATCGACCGCGAGCACACGGCTTACTTCTACAACCTTTCTTCTTCCATTAAACAGCAGTATGAGTCCATACGCGGCGAGCTGCTGAGCAACCCGCGCATCAAGGCTGTTACAGCATCCATGTCGATACCTGCAGGAAGCAGGAGCCCCATGTCCATGCGCCGGCCCGAGCAGGATCCGGCTGCAGCCTTCAACTGTAAGGAGAACAGGGTTCAGCCGGGGTTTCTTGACACCTATGGCATTGAACTGTTAAGGGGAAAGGATTTTACCTCGCCCCATGATTCGAAGGATATACTGATCAATGAGACAGCAGCCCGCAAGCTGGGCTTTGACGATCCCCTGGGCAAGGAGGTGGTCCTGTGGCAACGACGTTGCCGGATCATTGGTGTGGTGAAGGATTATCATTTCCGCTCCCTTCACCGGCCCATCGAACCCCTGGCTTTGAGTCACTATTACGACCTGAAGCAAAACATCTCTGTTCGCGCAGCAGGCGGGTTTGACACCAACACCCTGGATTACATCGAAGAAGTGTTTCTCCGGCACGACCCGGGATATACTTTCCGCTACAACTTTGTGGATGATGTTTTTTCCAGCCTTTATGGCCGGGAAGACAGACTCAACACCCTGATCCTGGTGGCAGCCTTTCTGGGCATTGTCCTGTCGGTGATCGGACTCTATGCCTTTGTATCACTGATACTGAGCAAGAGGATCAAGGAGATGGGCATACGTAAGGCTTTCGGTGCTTCTACCGGCAGACTGTTAGGAAGCATGGCATCTGCGCTGTTGGTGTGGATTGCCATATCAGCAGCCCTGGGCTGGTCGCTGGCTTATTTGTTTACCAGCGACTGGCTGGCCAACTTTCCGTTTCGCATTGAGCTGCAATGGTGGATGTTTGTGGCATCAGGACTGACTGTTACCGTTTTGGCCGCTATGGCTGTGACGGGAAAGATCCTCAGCCTGGCCCGTGTACGTCCGGCGCACATACTGAGGTATGAATAAAAACCGGCGGCTGCCGCGTTCTATTCTCTGATCACTTTTACATTGTTGGCATTGGGGCCTTTTTTGCCCTGTATGATTTCGAAGTGGACCGCGTTGCCTTCGCTGACCTCTTCGGTCACGCCACTGACATGGAAGAAGATGCTTTCGCCGTTGGCGGCATCGCGTATGAAACCAAAACCTTTGGATTCGTTGTAAAAGGTAATCGTTCCCTTGTGCACGGGATCCACTTCCTCTTCTCTGGGTCCTTTGGGCACACTTACATCTATGTCTTCGGGGTTGGTCTCCTCTTTTTCCTGTTCATCAGGGGGAGTGTCGGAGAGTGAGCCGTCCTCGTTGACATAGGCAATCATGTCGTCGAGGCTGTTGGACTTTTTGTTGTCCTTGCGTTCTTCGCGCTTTTGAGCTTTCTCTTTTTTCTTTTTCTCTTTTTTACTGCGTACTTCTTTCTTTTTGTTGGTCTCTTGTGATCTACCCATAAGCAAAATCTCCTTTTTTGGTTTGTAATTGAAGGTCTTCCTATTTCTCTTTGAGCCGTCTTCAGGTGAATGGTCAATGGATGTTCAGGCCTGGTGAAAAGGAAGGGTGTCCTGGTTTTGCAAATCGGGATTTAATAATGAGAGCAGTAATAACTAACGGTGGTGTTTGCGATTAGCCAGGGAGAGCTCAAATCGTCAAATCAGGATTTTTACAAAGGTACAAATCTATTTCCGGTTGCCCTCCTTTTTTTTATGATTTATTTTGTTTTTTGCGTTTTTCAGTTTTGCCTTTTTTTGAGAATTAGGAGTTCACAGGTTTATTCATTTCTTTGAACGTTTTCTTCTGGATCTCTTCTGATTTTCTTTTAGGTCTCTTTTACCGGTTGGAAGGGGATTTATCAAAAACCCCCGCCAGGGGCGGGGGTTGATGTTTGTGTTGTAGTAAATCGATTGATTAATAGGATATGACCAGGTACTTGGTGGACCTCCAGAATTGCTCTGAATCGGTGATGGTCAGGGTGGTGGTGCCGTCGGACTCTTCCAGCTTATAGGCATTTTGGGGCTGCGGGGTGACCACCTCTACTTTTCTTTTGGCGGCCTCGATGGTGATCTTCTGTTCGTCGGGAATGTCGAATGTTTCAAAATCTTCCTGGTTGAAATCGGGATTCAGTGAAGCCGTTTGACCCAGGAAGCCGAGGAACCCGCCTTTCTTGATGATCACATCGTTCTCCTGCAGCTCTTTTTCGGCACCCACTGCCACGTAGCCGGTGTTCATCACCCTGTTTTTCTTGTGGAGCGACTCCAGGTATTTCTTGTTTTCTTTCCTGAGCCGTGCAAGCGCCGTATCTTTTTTATACAGCTCGTTGGACATCTCTTTGATTTTTTGGGCCTTGCCTGTCAGGTCCTTGTTGATTGCCCTAATGGAGTCTTCATAATGGCTGATCTTCTCTTCCAGGTCGTATACCTGTTTTTTATATTTCACAGCCTGGGAACGTGCAGCCCTCAGGTCAGCTTGTAGGTCTTTTGTTTCCTTTCCGCTTGTCTGTACCATTTCTTTCAACCGGTTCAGGCGTTGTTTCATTTGTTCGCCAGGCACCTTGTCCAGGTTGGCCTGGTCCACATCGCCCTGATTATCGATGATCAGCTGCAGGCTTTGTTCGATCTGGGTGTTGGTCTGCTTGAGTTCTTCGATGGTTTGATTTTTCTGTTCAATTTGTTGGTTGAGCTTTTCATTTTGCTGGCGCAGGTTTTCAAGCTCCTCCTTGTTGCATCCGGTGCTGACCACCATCAGTCCGATCGTCAGCATGATGATTGTATTACGTAACATATTCATTTCCTCCTTCTATTTGGTTTGGGTTGGGGTTTGGTTTAGGATTTATTTTGTTCGCTTTCGCATTGCTAACTCAAATTTAAGCAATTGTTGCCGATTTTAAAAGGAAAGAATGTTATAATATGTTAATGGCGGACGAGGAAATTCTTTTATAGTGAACAGTTTGAATGGAATTCGGGTCCCGGAGGGACAAACCGAAACTGAAGAACTGCTTAAAGGGCAATGGATAGTATATTTGTATGGAGGGATAATATCTAAGTATGGGATGGATGGAGATGTGTCGTTGGATGACAAAAAAAAGAAGGCGAAGCCCGTTGGCCCCGCCTTCGATGCTTACAGGACTGGCAGCCTGCTTAACATACCCGCTAGTCCGATGTTGCTGATCGCACAGCCGCTGTAAGCTTCTTATTGGATTTTTTCACACTGATGGTGCTGATCAGCTCTTTGGAGCTGGCATCGAAGAAATAGACAACGCCGGTGCTGTTTTCGGATTTCATCTTTTCATACAACCCGTGTTCCTTTAGTTTGGCGGTTGTTTTTTTCTTGGTCTCGTCGTTGGTCAGGTCGTTGCCGATGAATTTTATAGCGCCGTCTTCGTTGCTTGACTTCAGGGCTTTCATGGCCCTTTCGCCGTTGTTTTCACAGACGGGACACCAGTCGGCTTTGTTGACCACGGCCAGCACATCGGCCTGGCTGCATTGTGCCATGGCTGATGTCGTGAAAAGCACGAGCATCAGGATCGAGGTGAGAATTGATTTTTTGTGTAACATGGTTTTGTTGGTTTTTGTGTAACAATGGTTTGTAGGGTAGTCGGCCGTCTCCTCCAATCCTTACAGAGAAAATTGAAAATTTTTGTTTTCATCCAAATGCCGTCGCCTTAATCGGCTATGTCGGCTTCATCATCCTATTGGTCACTATATTTTGTCGGCTTTCACCATCCGCATTTCGTTTATCATATTCTGTCGGTTTTTACCCTTTTGCCTGGCATTTCATTCATATTCCGTCCCTCCTCCTCAATACATTCCTCGCCAACCCATATCGTTGGCTTTTAGCTTTCATTTAATATATCGTGGCGCTCTATGTCTGGCATCTCTTGACTCGTTGCCATCAGAAACACTTGTTTCCTTTAAATCACCATTATTCCCCATTTATTTCTAAATTTGTCTTTAAATCGAAGGTCGCGATGAAGAACAAGTTCAACAACCTCACCTCCAAAGAATGGCTTCCCTTTCAGAAATCCTGGTTTCGTTTCATCTCAGATGAAGAGCTTTACACTTCCCATATCCGTTTCTTTACAAAACCGCACCAGGACCGGCCCGTTTTTCTTTATCGCGGACCGCAGGGCGAACTGGCAGAAAAGATATGCGTGAAGCAGGATTTGTCGTTCCTGTCATGGGCGGATTGGATGGATGCTTCAAAGGATGACACGCTTAACGGTCCCACGCAATACGCCATCATCGATTTGCGGGAAGAAATTGATGAAAACACGACCCTGGACGAATATGAAGCAATCAAACGGGATGTGGTCAGGGAGGCAGAGACCCTTTTTTGCCATATGGAGCATCGGCGTTTCATCACGGTATTCATGAGGAATGTTCAGTCAGAAAGATCGTTTTACCCTTATGCATGGGACCTGGCCCAAAACCTGGCCGGCATTTTTTCCATTAAGGATGAAAAAGTTGCCTGTATGGAGGAGCCGAAAAAAGAGGTGCGAAAAAGCTGGTTTGAGCCTGAAAAGGATGTTTTTTACAGTTTGAATTTTCGGAAGGACGAGCATTCCGGGGGCACTTTTTCGCATCCGAAGCTCCATTTCTTCAGCAACACCCGGCAACAGGAAACCCGGGAGAATTTCGGGAACGGCATTTCCAAATGGTTCATCTTGCGGCCCCGGTCCCGGAACAAAAAAGAGATCCTGCATCCTGCCAAGTATCCGGAAAACCTTGTCGAGATGTTCCTTAGGGAATTCACCGGGGCAGGCGACAATGTGTTTGACCCGATGAGTGGCACCGGCAGCACCCAGCTGGGCGCACTGAAGATGAACCGCAACGCCTACGGCACCGAGCTAAGCCAGTTTTTCGCAGATATTGCCCGCGAACGGTGTAGTGAATGGATAGCCCCTACGGGCAATAATAACAGCTCCGGCGAAAGCAAACCTGAGTGCAGGATCATGGTGAGGGATGCCCGGCAGGTAGACACATCCGATGTGCCCGCCATCGATTATGTGCTGACATCGCCTCCTTACTGGGACATGCTGAACATGAAGGGAGCGGAGAACCAGGCCAAACGAAAAAAGAAAGGCTTGCAGACCAGTTATTCCGGCGATAAGGAGGACCTTGGAAATATTGCAGATTACAAGGCTTTTGTGGATGAGCTGACAAAGATTTATCTCAGCATAGCCGGATTGATGAAGCCCGGGGCCTACATGACCATCGTGGTGAAAAACATCAAGAAGAAAGGGCGCAATTATCCTTTTGCCTGGGACCTGGCGCATGCCCTTCAACAACAGCTGATCTTGCTTCCACCCGTTTTCTGGCTCCAGGATGACATCTCCATTGCTCCCTACGGTTATGGCAACACCTGGGTGAGCAACACCTTCCACCAGTACTGCCTGACTTTTCAAAAGCCTTAACAAAAGGGTTTGAATTTAGCCGCTCCTGATGCCCTGCGTCCCCAATTTGAATTCTCCCGGCCGCAGATACCCTCATAACAGGTATGGACTTTTTAAAGATTCCGCTTACACCTCACCCCGCTTCAGTTTCTCAAATGGCGAGGTTTGCCTGTTGCGATATCCGTGCCAGGATATGGCGATCAGCAGGAGGGCGGCTCCCACCAGTGCAGCATAGACAATTTCGGGGTTGAGCGAACCCTGGCGCACGGCTATGGCAATGAAGGCCCAGACGCCCACCAGGGCGGCTTCGCGCATGTTTCTCGTGTAGATCAGCAGGAGGTAGATCACCGTAGCCACGGCGATCATCACGACGGTCCAGGCGAGCGGCGACAGGAAGCCGCCCTGCCAGTTGATGCTCACCAGGTACACCGACACATTGGCCACTGTGGCCACAACGATCCAGCCCAGGTAGATGCAGATGGGCCACCAGACAAAAGCTATGGTGCGCACGGGGGCGTCCCAGGTCTCCAGGCGCAGCCTGAGGGTGAGCATGATCAGTGAAACAAGCAGGATGAGGATCACCACCACCGAGAGGGCCAGGTATTCATTGAGCCAGACCACAATCCACAGCCCGTTGGCTAGGTTGCCCAGGGCAAACCACAGGCCGGTTTGCTTCAACGCAGTGTCTTCCCTGTTTTTCAGCCAGGCATACCACTGGTAACCTGCAAACAGAAGGAGCAGCAAATAGATCACCCCCCATATTGCGAAGGCATAGCCTGCGGGCGTGATCAAGGTATCGTACCGGGCACTGACATCGGCCACGGTTTTGCCGCCGAAAACCCCGCTGCCCGCCAGGCCGTTGAGCACCAGTGCAAAAGCGAGGGAAAGCGTGTTGATGATCAATAGGTTGATTTGTTTCATTTGATTCTATTTTGTTTTTTTCTTCAGGTTAAGGGCATTCATCCGGTTTCATGTCCCATCTGTTTGTTTTGCCTTACTAAAGATACAAAATACTGAAAAACCAACATTCTGCTTCCTTCTGTAAACATGTTTAAAGGTAGACAACCGCGGGGTAAGTTACCTGTGACAAAATAAATATCTGGAAATATTTGTATTTACCCAACCGCAGGCATACGCCACTTGCACAAAAAATATCATTAAAATATCCGCACGAACCCTCAGAAAAAACTTCACAGCAAAATCATCGTACAACCCATTTTGAATGCTCATGAAAAGCAGGTATTTTTACTGAACCAAACGTCGTCATTAACTTCAATAACCCGCTGAAATGCAAAAACTTATATTGTTTCTTTCTGTCGTCTTGCTGATGGCCTCCTGTGCCTCCAAAAGATATGCCCGCAAGGCGGAGGAATTTGAAAAAGCAGGATTGTACCAGGATGCAGCTGAATTTTACTACAAGTCGGCTTCCAAAAATGAGAAGAATGTAGATGCCAAGCTTGGATTGCGAAAGAACGGCCAAAAAGTGCTGGAGGAGAAACTGTCAGCTTTCCAGACGGCCCACAAGAATTCCAACCACGAAGAGGCTGTCCATGCTTTTCAGCAAGCCAGGAATTATTATGATAAGGTGAAGGGTGTGGGCGTGGAGCTGTCCATTCCCCAAAGGTATGAGAACTACTACAGGGAATCGAAAAAGATCTATCTTGAAAAGCGTTATTCGGAAGGTGTCAATGAACTGGAGCGTGAAAATTACGACAAGTCGCTTGAGATTTTTGAGGAGATCCGCTCCATCGATGATGCTTACAAGGATGTAGAAGAAAAATTTACAGTGGCCCGTTACCAGCCCCTCTATGAGAAGGGAAACGACCAGCTGGAAAATGGTTTGTTCAGGAGTGCCTACCGCACCTTCGGCCGCGTTGTAGAAGGAGCAGGCAACTACAAACAGTCGCTCAGCCTGCAGAAGGAAGCCCTCAACAAAGCCACGGTAGATATTCTTATCCCCGGCTTTCGTGCGATGCATTACAGGAGAAGAAGAAAAAACGATGAAGCGGCGATCACCAATAAGCTGAAGGGTTCCCTGAACAAGCTCGACAACCCCTTCATCAAGCTGATAGATGCCTCCCATGTTGGGGACGACATCTACCTCAGGGGCAGCCGGGAGATCGATCATAAGGCTGCTTCCCTGGCCGGGGTGGATGCCGTCTTAAAGGGAAAGATTCTCAGGCTGAGCAGTGGGGAAGGCGACCTTAAGAAGTCAGACAAGAGGGGGTATGTGAAAGAGGAGGTCAAAAAGAAGAACGACCAGGGGGAGACGGTGACGGATTATGAATACTACAAAACAAATTACAAGGAATACAAAAAGGAAAATTATGCTACAGTGGAGATCAGCTACCAGCTGATATCCACGGACAACGGTGAGATCCTCGTCACCGACCAGTTTCGCCTCAGGGAGACCGACCAGTTGCATTATGCCGATTTTAAGGGCGACGACGACCAGCTGGTGCCCGGCTACTGGGTCTATAGAAAAAGGGACCACCGCCGGGATGAGGTGAAGGACAGCAACCAGGATGTGCGTGAACTGCAAAAACTACTGGATGCGGAACGGAAGCTGAAGTCGCCTTCAGAGCTGAAGTCTCACTTGTACGACCAGGCGGTGGAGCGCATCGTGGAAAAGATTGACCAGTACAACCCCGAAAAACTATGAGATACCTCCTGCCGCTTGTGTTGCTGTTCCTTTTTGGTTGCGCTGCCAGCGAGAAGGCGGAAGATGTGAATCCCGCCCCCCACTGGGTGAAAAACCGTCCCGTGGTGGAGGGCCATTACATCGGCATTGGAAGTGCCAGGAAGGTGGGGATGAAACATGAGTATGTGGCCGAAGCGCGCAAGAATGCCCTGCAGGATATGGCCTCACAGATCGCCTCCCGGGTGAGCTCCACCTCGGTTTTGAACACCATTGAAAATTCCTATGGTGTGTCGGAATCGTACTCCGAACGCATCGAGATTGAAAGCGACAGTTACCTGGAAGGCTTTGAGCCGGTGGATTACTATCAGTCCCGGGGTCAGTACTGGATCTACTACCGCATCAGCAAGCAGGAATACCGGAGGAATGAGATGGAAAGAAGGGAAAAGGCCCTGGAATCGGCACTTTCTAAGTACCGCTCGGCCCGGGATGAAGCCGCTTCCAGGCGCCCGATGGAAGCCATAGCTTTTAGCCTTGAAGGTCTGGAAAAGCTGAAAGGCTTTTTGGGCAAGAACCTGAAGGTAGAAACCAAACAAGACAGCATGGATGTGGGCGGGGAGCTGCTGGGTTTGCTCAGGGAGATCACATCCGCTCTTTCTCTTTCCCCCGTGGAAAAACAAGTGGAGGTGAAACGAGGCAGCAGCCTTTCGCATCCCCTGAAATTTAGGGTTACATACAAAGGCCAGCCTGTTTCTGATGTTCCCGTCACCCTGGATTATTCCGGCGGATACCTGAAATCGAGTCTCAAAAAGACAGATGAAAAGGGCATGGTGTCCGTCGCACCGGGGAGGTTGACCTCAGGAAGGAAACGGGAGAAGATGGGAGCAGCCATCGATCATGAATCTATTGCCGTCGAGGCGGTATCGGATGTTTTCATCCGGAGCATCCTGAAGAATATTGAGCCCGCCGGGGCCGCATCCCATATCCGCATCCAGGCGCCTGTGCTCGCTGTTGAGGTGTCTTCTCTAAAGGACATGCCGGGATATGACGATAAGGTCCGTGGTTTGTGCCGCCGCAAGGCAGGGCAGTATCACCTGGTACCCACCGACGGTGAGATCGCGGATCAGGATTACGATCGCGGTCGTGGTCGCGACTATTCCCTGCACATCACCTACAGCTTTCAACCAGGGGAATCGGCAGGCAGTTTGACCTCCGTTTACCTGGGTTCTGAATTGCGGCTTACCGACTCAAAAGGCAAGCTGGTAGCCCGCAACGAGATCAGCGACATCAAAGGCGTAGGGCACACCGTCAAAGAAGCCCGCGAAAAAGCTTTCCAGTCATTCCTCACCCGGCTCAAAGGCAGGTCGCTCGACCGGCTCCTGGATGAGCGCTTTTGACCTGAAACCGCTCTCATCCAATTATTGCTTTCATCTTTCCGCAAAAAAATCAATGGGAACTGTGACTTTTCTCAAATCCTTCGTCTTAAAGGACAGTTTGAAAAATGTTCCATCTTATGAAAAGGGATTTGTTTTTATCGGCGGTCGGACTCATGGTTCTCTTTGTCCTTTTTGGATTTACCTTAACGGGCAATGCCAACCTGTTTAGAATTGATGAGAGTCAGATGATTCCGGCGCCACAAAAGGAGGGCCAAGCGGGTTTTGAGTTCAACGACATAACGGAGAAAACCGGGAAGATTCATCAGGGGATGACAGGCTCCACCATCTCCGACCTGGATGCATACGTGGACCGGCTATACAGCAGGAGGGGGTTTAATGGAAGCATTGTCATCGGACTGGATGGATACATGGTGTACAAAAGCCATGTGGGCCATGCCAATTTGGCTTACAAAACCAAACCCATAGATGACAGAAGCAAATTTCAACTGGCCTCCCTCTCCAAACAATTTACCGCTGCAGCTGTTATGTTACTCCATCAGCAGGGCAAGCTAGGTTATGATGATCCTGTAACAAAATACATTGGAAACTTTCCGTATAAAAAAGTAACGCTGCGTCATTTGTTGCACCACACCTCCGGGGTACCCAATTATATGTGGCTCGCCGAACGCAAATGGAAGCAAAAAACCCCTCCCGACAATGAAGAGATGATCAAAATGATGTACCGGTATGATCTAAAACCCCATTTTGAACCGGGTGCCCGTTATCGATACAGCAACACCGGGTATATGGTCCTGGTGGGCATTGTTGAACGAATCAGTGGAAAGCCCATCGACGCTTTCCTGGATGAGCATTTTTTCTCAAAGCTGGGCATGGGCAACACCTATGCACGCAGCTTTTCAGATAATCACATTCACCGGCACCCCAAAGATACCGTTTATCCGGGTGAATTGTTGGGATACCGATGGTCGGGCGGAAGGTATGTTGCCATTCCGCCTACGGTTAATGACGGAACAGTAGGTGACAAGGGAATTTATTCGACCGGTGTGGACCTGCTGAAATGGGACCAGGCGCTTGAACAGCATTTTATTCTTGCCGACACAACCCTTCAGGCTGCATATAGAAAAGGTGTCACGGCAACAGGCGATACCATACCCTATGGTTTTGGTTATCACATACCCAGGAAGAAGAAAAATTTGAAAGCCTACCACAACGGTGTTTGGAACGGTTTTACCAATACATACAGGAAATACCACGAGGACTCTTTAACCATCATTTTGTTGAGCAACAGCAGTTTTAAAGGGATTACCCGTACAATCAAAGGCATAAAGGATATTATTGGCTCATAAAAAAACGCTTGCTCTTTTTGCCGGGTCTTATAGAGACTTTTGTCCATGAGGGTTCGCTTGTGAAAATTTTCAGGAATGTTTGCCTGCTTTTCATCGGTTGGGCTGTTGCATTAAGTCAAATAAAACCCTAACTTGTCTAGTTACCAGTTTAATATGAAACATTGTCAAAACATAAGTAAAGTCAAAAAACAACATTAGTGAACCATTTTACCAAACATTCCGACAAGGAGCTGATTGTTCTGATCACCGAAAAGGGTGAGATAGATGCCTTTGGGGTGCTTTATGACAGGTACATCAAAGTAGTCTTTAATAAGGTGTTGTTAACATTCGGGCATTTCCAGGATTCGGAAGATATCACCCACGATATTTTCATGAAGATATTCCTTCGTCTCAAGACTTTTAAGGGCCATGCAGCTTTTTCATCATGGGTCTATTCCATTGCCAACCATCATATCATCGATGTGATCCGTGCAGCCAAAAACAAGAACAGTTATGACCATGAAACAGATGTGGCATCCCTGCCTGAAGAACCAGATGATGAGCAGATCTTGATGATTGATTCATCCCAACTGATGTACATCATGGAACAGCTGGATAAAGAGGACAGAATGATCCTGTTATTGAAATACAAAGACGAGATGTCATTAAAAGAGATCATGGAAGTTTTTGAGATCAAAGAAAGCACGGCGAAGATGCGTGTTAGTCGTGCAAAGAAGAAAGCCTACACAATATATAAGGAGCA
>CAJXLE010000002.1 GCA_913055895.1 uncultured Bacteroidota bacterium
CTTGGCGGTCAAACGGCTCAGCCGGACGAGCTCATCACCATTGCTGCCCGTTCTCTCGGAATGGGCCATCAGCTCATCCGGGGTTTTGCGGGAATACCTGCCCCGACCCCCGCAAATATAAAGTCCGAGGTCATGCGATATGGGGTTGACAGATCTCTTAAGGGCACCCATCACAGAAGTGGTGATACCCGAAGAGTGCCAGTCCATTCCCATTGCAGCACCGAGCGACTGAAACCAGTGGGGATCGCTCAGTCGACTTAAAGCTGCGGCAGAACCGTATTCTGCCACGACAAATTCCATGATGGCTCTTCCCAGGCGCGACATGCGCTCGAAAAGCCAGGGAGGAACCCTACCGCTGTGAAGGGGCAGGTCGGCCTGCCCGGATCGCTTCATAAATACCTCCTGGTGTTTCTTTAAATGTTCCTTTAAAAATATACATTCCTGGCTTTTTAACAAACAATTTCCAATGGTACTTGTTTGTCTGACACCCGCATCAAAAGCATACACCTATAAAACGTCCATGACCAAATGATCACTTATATCTCAAAATAGGATGATGGTTATTGATGGGATAGCTATATGCTCACGGAAAGTTTCAATCAACATTTGATCCAATAAATCGCAAACAATTCAATCAACGTTTAATCAAATAAATCTCCACAAATGGAACATCAACGAACCCAGGAACCTTATCCCGCGAAATGGAAGGAAAAACCATTTTTCGATCTTACAGTGGAACTTCTCAACAGCGTCCGCGACCACGATTTCGAGCGGCTGTCTCATATATGCGACGACGATTTTGGCATTGTGGATATCAACCCCGAGGGCGGGTCGCAAATCATCAGAAACAGCCAGCAGTGGGAGGAATGGTTTCAGGGCCTCTTCACGGAGCTAAAAAATCGTGGTGCCGTCACCTGGTCGGAGATCACCCGTTACGAAGCTTTTCAGAAGGGGGAGATGGGTTACAGCGTGGTGGATTTCGACCAGATCTTCTTGGAGGGCAGCCAAAAGCTCAAGTTTCCCGTGCTGGCAACGATCATATGGAAGAAGGAAGGCAACGGATGGAGGGAATCGCGTTATCACAGTTCGCTGGTGGGATCTCCCCGGCCTGTTGAAGAGAAAAGGTTTGGAAAAAGATAATTTCTTTATATTTGCCACGTTGGATATTTTGTGGCATTCCAAACCCAATTATGAAAAGCAGCAAGGCCAAAGGCAAATCCTCCAACCGAAAAAAGCAAGCCGGTAAAGCAGGCAGGCGCCCCATATCCCGAACACTCATACGTCTTGTCTACCTGCTCCTATTGCTGATGATCGTGGCAACGGCCTACCTCGGTTACCAATTGAGCCAGGGAACATATGGCAGGATACCTGGCAGAGATGACCTGGAGGAGATCCGCCAGGCCCAGGCCACCGAGGTATACACCCGCTACGGGACCCTGATGGGCCGCTACTACTTTGAAAACCGCAACAACATCCGCTTTGGGCAAATACCGCCTCACCTCATCCAGGCCCTGGTGGCCACTGAAGATGCCCGCTTTTATGAGCACCACGGCATAGACACCCGCAGCCTCCTGCGGGTTTTCTTCAAAACCATATTGATGGGGGACGAGAGCTCGGGAGGCGGCAGCACCATCAGTCAGCAGCTGGCCAAAAACCTGTTTCCCCGCCAGGGCGATGGTCACATAGCCCTCATAGGCAGTAAAATACGCGAGATGATCATTGCCTGGCGGCTGGAGGGCATCTATCCCAAGGAGCAGATCATACAGATGTACCTGAATACCGTTCCTTTCGGAGAAAACACCTATGGGATAAAAAATGCCAGTCAGCTCTATTTCAATAAGCTTCCGGGCCAACTGACAGCCCAGCAGGGGGCAACGCTGGTGGGCATGCTGAAGGGAACATCTTTGTACAACCCCCACCGTCAACCGGAAAATGCCCGCAGGCGTCGCAATATTGTCCTGTCCCTGATGGCCCAGGAGGGTTATCTGCAGCCCCAACAGGCCCGTCAAATGATGGAAAAGCCGCTTGCCACCGACTACAGCCCGATCGATCACAACAACGGGCTGGCACCCTACCTGAGGGAGCACCTGCGACCACGGCTGGAGGAGTGGTGCAGCAACCATACCCGGCCCGACGGTAAACATTACAACCTGTATACCGACGGATTGCGTGTTTACACCACCATCGATGCCGATCTGCAGCGTTACGCCAACAAGGCAGTTCAAAAACACCTGCCCTGGCTGCAGGAACAGCTCAACCGCGAGCAGGAGAACGGAGGGGGTACGGGAAGGTCCGAACTGCTCAGGAAGATCATCTCGCGTATTCCGGCCTACAGTGCCTCTGCCCTTGACAATCCACGGGCACCGGTAAACCGTGAAAAAAAGATGGAGGTCTTCACCTGGGACGGTCCCCGGCAGGTGACCATGTCGCCGGCCGACTCCATCAGACATTGTATCTCGCTGCTGCAGACAGGTTTTGTGGCCATGGATCCCCACAACGGCAACATGCTGGCCTGGGTGGGAGGCATCGACCACCGCTTCTTCAAGTACGACCACGTCACCTCCAAAAGACAGGTCGGATCAACTTTCAAGCCCATCGTATATGCCAGTGCCCTGCAAAGCGGTATTGGTCCTTGTGAATACTACCCCAACGACAGCATCGTCTATGAGCAATACGACAACTGGTCGCCTGCCAATGCCGACAACAAATACGGCGGGCACTACTCGGTGGAGGGAGCCCTGGTAAATTCGGTCAACACCGTGTCGGTCCAGTTGCTGATGGAAAGCAGCATTGACTCGGCCATCCACCTGGCTGCACAGATGGGGCTGGATGGCAGGTTTCCGCGTGTGCCATCCCTGGCCCTGGGAACGGTGAACGCCTCTGTCCTGGATATGGCTGAAGCCTACTCTGCCTTTGCCTCCGGAGGCGTGCCCAGGGAAGCCCGCCTGCTCTACAAAATTGAAAACTCAGAAGGCGAAGTGCTGGAGACATTCAACGCCGCACCCGGCCAAGATCATGTGCTGAAAACCAAGACCTGTGAGCTCATCACCATGATGCTGCAGGGCGTTGTCGACAGGGGCACGGCCAGCTCCCTGAAAAAAAATTTCCGCTTCGGCGGCGACCTGGCCGGGAAAACCGGCACCACACAGAAACAGGCCGATGGCTGGTTTGTTGGTTACAACCCCAACCTGGTGGTAGCCAGCTGGGTGGGAGCCGATTATCCGGCCGTGCATTTCAACAGCCTGCCTTACGGGCAGGGAGCCTCGTCAGCCCTGCCCATCGCCGGTCACTTCCTGCATCAGCTGCAACAGGAACACCCCGGCACCAGCTACCTGACACGTTTTAAATACTCACAGGTCGACACCTCCCACTACCGCTGCAGCGACTACCGGGAAAAAGCACCCGGCTTCATCGACAGGATTTTCAAGGCCCTGGAGCCCAAAAAAGACAACAAAAGGGAAAAGGACAACGAGGGTTTCTTCAAAAAGCTCCTCGACAAACTGAAGAAGTTAAAAGAAAAAGACAACCAAAAATAAACCCTGCCCGGGGAAGACAATCAAACCCCATCAGAAACCACCATAAAACCAAGGAGGTCGACATGCATTTGAACAAAACCTTTTCAATGATCATGGTGGCAGCATACACTGTGCTGCTAACCCTTTTGGCATCCACATCATGGGGGCAGGACGAGCCTCCCCTGATGCGGTATCCCGACATCCACAAGGATAAAGTCGTCTTTGTATCGGCAGGCGACATCTGGCTGGCCAACATCGATGGCAATTCGACAGCCAGGCGTCTGACCAATCACGAGGGCCGGGAGCTGCATCCCAATTTCTCGCCGGATGGAAGCAAGATTGCCTTCACAGGCCAGTATGATGGCAATGCCGATGTTTACGTGATGAACAGCGACGGATCCAACATCACCCGCCTCACTTTCCATCCCGGCTTCGATGAAGTAATTGGCTGGCATCCCAAGCAGAACAAGGTGCTTTTCAGTGCACGGCGATCGACAGGAACAGGTATACCAACCAGCCGCCTGTACACCATCGGACCGGATGATCCCCATGCAGAGCCCCTTATCCTGGCTGAAGCGGCCAGGGGCAGCTATTCATCCGACGCCAGGCGGATCGCCTTTAACAAGACAGCACGTGAAGACCGCACCTGGAAAAGGTACCGTGGAGGAAGGGCCCAGGATGTTTACCTTTACGACCTGGCAAAAAAGGAAGAACGACAGCTCACCAGTTTCGTTGGCACCGACCGGCTGCCCATGTGGCTTGGCGACAGGGTTTATTTTGCTTCCGACCGCGAGGGGCACCTCAACCTTTTCTCCATCGATCCGGCAGCTCAGGACCCCGAACCCACACAGCTCACCCGTCACCAGCGCTACGACGCCCGCCGGGTAAGTGCAGGCGTTCATAAGATCGTTTATGAACATGGCGGCGACATATGGTTTTACGACACGCGCAACGGGAAAAATGAAAAACTCAACATCCAGGCCGGTCCCGATGCACTGGCCGCCCGTCCGCGACTGGTCAATGTCAGCGATCACATCACCGGCATTGGCATCTCGCCACACGGCCAGCGGGCGCTGGTGGAAGCCAGGGGAGAGGTATTCACCGTGCCCCGTGAGCACGGGCCCATCCGAAACCTTACCCAATCATCGGGTTCGCGTGAGAAAGACCCGGCATGGTCGCCCGATGGTGAAAGGGTAGCCTACCTGTCGGATGCCAGCGGGGAGTACGAGATACACATCATCGATGCCAGGGGAAGGAAACAATCGGTTCAGCTAACCAAGCACGAACAGGGCTACCGCCACACCCTGCGGTGGTCGCCCGACGGATCGAAGATTGCCTTTACCGACCAGAAACTGACCCTGTATTACCTGGACGTCTCCTCGCGGGAGATCACCAAAGTCGACAAGGCTCATTTTGAGTCGGTGGACGTACCCATCGACGAGAAACCCATCTACGATTTCAGATGGTCGCCCGACAGCCGTTACCTGACCTATTCGAAGATGACAAAAAAACAGCTCTTCCAGGTGTTCATATACAGCCTTGGCGAAGACAGGTCGTACAACGTCAGCCAGGGCCACTTTTCCGATTTTCACCCCACATTCACCCCCGATGGCAACCACCTCTTGTTTGTTTCCAACCGCACGTTTGATCCTGTTTTCGGCGATTTTGAATGGGAGATGGTCTACAAGGATGTGGCCAAAATCTACAGTATGGCACTCAAAAGAGAGGGCCAGCCCCTGCTGCCTTTCAGAAACAACCAGGCCGGCAACAGGTCTTCATCCAAAAGCCGCACAGAGTCACCGGCACAAGTTGAAATAGATTTCTCCGGCATCTCCCAAAGGGTGGAAGAGCTGCCCCTTCCTGCAGGCAACTATCGCCACCTGTCTGTCAATGAAGACCACCTGTATTACCTGGATAAAGAAAACGGGGATTTCAACCGTTTTGAATTCCGGGGCGTGAGCAAGATGAGCCTGCATGCTTTTAACCTGGAGACCAGAGAACCGCAGCCGGTTATCGAGTCGATCAACGAATACAGCCTCTCCCGGGACGGCAGCCACATCGTATACAAGCGCGACAATTCCGTGGGCATCATCCCTGCGGGGCCAGCCAAGGCAAAAGAAAACAAGCTGGATCTCAGCGACCTGGAGATGCAGCTGGAGCCCCGAAAGGAATGGCGGCAAATCTTTCATGAAGCCTGGCGCATGGAGCGCGATTATTATTATGAGCCAGGCATGCACGGGGTCGACTGGGGGCAGATGCGCGAAAAATACGCACGGCTGCTTCCGCGTGCCTCCTCGCGCGATGATGTGGGATACCTCATTGGCGAGATGATCGGCGAGTTGAACACATCCCACACCTATGTCTACGGAGGTGAAAACATCCGGAAACCGGAATCTGTCGATGTTGGCATGCTTGGTGCCGATTACCGCCTTGATGAACCGTCCAACCGGTATCTTTTCAGCCGTATACTCCGCAAACCCAACTGGTCCAGGTCGGTGATGGCCCCCCTGGACCGCCCGGGCATGAATGTTGAAGAAGGCGACTACCTGCTGGCTGTCAATGGAGAAAAAGTCACCGGCGACCGCAACCTGTTCAGTTACTTCCAGGGACTGGCCGGTGAGCAGGTTGAACTGACCATCCACGATGAGCCCTCCATGGAGGGAGCCCGCACCATCACAACCAAACCCCTCGAGGGTGAGCGCAGCCTTCGATACATCAACTGGGTGGAGCGCAACCGGGAAAAGGTGGACGAGCTTACCGATGGCAGGGTTGGCTATATCCATTTTCCCGACACCTATATGGGATCGGCCACCCACTTTCCTGAATATTTCTACAGCCAACTTCGAAAGGAGGGACTGATCATCGACGGCCGATTCAACGGAGGGGGTCTGGATCCCTACATCTTCCTGCAGCGGCTCGACACCAAGCCCCTGGCATACTGGACCCGCCGTTATTCGCACGACCAAACCATACCGGCCACCGCCGTCAATGCCCATATGGTGTGTCTGACCAATAAATATGCCGGATCAGGCGGCGACATGCTGCCTTTTGAATTCCGAGAAATGGACATGGGTCCCGTGATAGGAACCCGGACCTGGGGCGGGCTGGTTGGTGTATCGCAGTTCATTCCACTGGTCGACGGCGGCATGTTGACTGCACCCGATTACAGGATTTATGACCGGCAGGGGAACTGGATCATTGAAAACGAAGGGGTCCGTCCCGATATTCGGGTTGAACTGAATTCCAGCGAAATGTCCAAAGGCTGGGACGACCAGTTGCGCAAAGGCATCGAGGTGATCATGGAAAAGATCCGCGAGGATCCTGTCGGATGGCCCCAACATGATGACTACCCCGACGATCCACAAGCCAAATAAGAGAAAAATCATCATTTGAAAAGGGCACAGGATAAATTCCTGTGCCTTTTTTTGTTAAACACCCGGCCGTTACATAACCAACCACCCCATCTGTCTGCGCCGGTTCAGCAATATCTAAAACACATTGGTTTTTTTGAAATTTTAACAATTTTTTAATACCTTTCAAAGGATAGCAAAATAAAAATCAGCCCGCAGCCCTGGGGCTTCAAATGACGGGCTCGTGATTGTATCATAACCTAAGCCAGATTTTATGCAAAAACAATCTGAAGGCAACAAGCAAGGAACCAAGATGCGCATGAAGTTTTCTGAACTTTTTGAGATCCACGAGAAAAAAATCCGACCGAAGGTAGAGGTGGAGCTCAGAGGGGTTCGGCTAAAGCCTGGGGAGACTTATGAGGACGCAAGCGAACTGACCGGCATCAACCTGTTGAGTCACCGCAAATGTTATTTTGACGTGGAAAGAAGAGATGGGGTATATGTTATACGCACCATTTATGACTAAGTGACGTGAATGGCGTCATAAGGCCTTTCGCCAGAAATTCTTTCTGACGGAATACAGAATAACTATGTGCTGAAACCAACAATAATCAGGTATCCGGATCATTCTCCACCTGGTCCTTGATGCCTTCCACCAGGGCATGGGGTTCCCTTACAACAAAACGATTGATGATCCATGCTGGCAAAGAACCTCCCGGATCGGCATACCCCTGAAGTGAAAGTTTTGTTCCCTGCCCAGGCTGTTTGACCAGCAACCACCTTTCCGAAAATTCCCGTATGCGCACCACCCCGTCTTTCGGCTCAACCAGATCTGTGGCCGGCGAAGATCTCAAAACAATCGTATCCCGGCCTACCTCCATGTCCATGCGGTTGATGAAATCGCGGTCGCTGAATGGCCAGGGCAGATCAAAAAGCATATAAACCAGCACTTTCTCCCCGGGTTTTCTCTGCAAAATACGTATTTTTTCCACTGTATCCAGATATTTCCTGTTGCCCTGAAAGTCGACAACCTGCTGGTAGACTTTTTTAAGGTCGCCTTTGATGGTGGTTTCAATGCGATAGGCCAGTATGGGACTTTCTTTCTGATGGGCAGTGTATATGCGGATGCCTTCCTTCTGTTTAACAAGTCTCCACTCGTCCGGAGAAACCTGTTGTGCAGTTATATTTTGTATTCCGGCTAAAACGATAACAATACAAAGCAAAACCAACTTTCTCATAACTGTTGTTTTACCATCCTAACAACAGAAGATAAAGAATGTTAAAACCGGAATATAAAACCTAAATCCTTGATGGAATAAATAAGGAGAGGCAGGATACACCAAAATCAAGGTCGATCCACCCCAACAGGTAAGCAATAGAGAAAAGCAGTGGTTACTCCTCAGAGGATGCCTGAAAGAATACCAGCTCACCCTCTAAAAACTCATAACTGATCTCCACTGCATTGCAACATACCTCACAATCTTCGTAATATACCTGCCTGGGGACAGAAGGATCCAGCAAGACGGAGATCTCTGCCCTGCAATAAGGACACTGAAACTTATGAGCCTTCAATTCAAAATCCATACCGCCACATTTTACAGGTTGATCTTACAAGATACAACTTTTTTTCACTCATAGAAACAACCAATACAAATCATTCAAAAAACAGTAGTTATGGTTTTTTTGGATCGGTGAATTTGTTTCACCAGCAAGGTGATCATTTACCCACAAGGCTTTTAAGGGTCAGGAAAATCAAGGTACAGGTACTTTTGTATAAGTTGTTGACATACAACAAAATAACCTTAAAGCCGTTGAGTTTAATCAATCAAATTCAAACTTTTTACCGGAAATATTGTTTTTAATCAAGAATATAGTGTAAATTTGTATGCGAAATAAAATCAATAATTATCATTTTTTATGAAAGAAGGCAAAGTAAAATTTTTTAATGAATCCAGAGGATTCGGATTCATTAAGGACAAAGAATCAGACGAAGAGTACTTCGTACACGTCTCAGGTTTGGTTGACAACATTGAGGAAGACGATGAAGTAACCTTCGAGCTCAAAGAAGGAAGAAAAGGCATGAATGCTGTCAATGTTAAACGAGTATAGATAGAACTCAGTTTAAGGTTTAACAGAATCTTACTATTCCTTGTCCCCCGCCGATGGCGGGGGGCTTTTTATTTTCAGAAGGTATAGCTTACAAAGGCCACTTGCCGGCTGTCGGTCGACCATGAGGGAACATTTATGGTGCCCTGTCCGCTGTAAACGAAGGTCAGGACCTCCCGTTCACGGCTCAGGTTGTCAACAGGCAGCATACTGGGATGGGAGACCATGGTCGTTGTTAAGCGACACGGCAAAACCGGTTTCAATCTCCTCAGGCCGGCCACCGTCCAGGCGGCAGACTGCCTTTTCACTCATGCTTGAATCATGCGAGCACATGAAAATCCCCGGGAAAGGATCCCTGTCCATCTCCAGGTGCAGGGTGTCGCTGTAAGTCATGGGCTGTCCGTCTGCGGCGGCGCCTACCACAAAACGGTTGCCTTATGGCAGGAAAGTTTCATTCATTTATTGGCCAATTGTTACCGACCCCGCTAAAACGGTGAGCTTGCATAAGCAATCAAGTTATCGTCCAGGATAAGGATTTTCAAAAAAACGCTGCTCCTGTTTCTTGTTTTTCTTCCGCAATTTGCTTAAATTCATTGGGAGGTAGATCAATAACCCATTAAAAAAGGAGTTGACAATGAAGGTTTCATTGATCATGGTCAGACCCGTCCACAGTTCCTACGGAATTTTCAGCATTGCTCCCCTGGGCATCATATACCTGGCCACCTTACTCAATGACAAAGGATACAGTGTAACGGTATACGATGAGGCACGCCACCACATTTTCAACGAAAAGAAAGGCTGGATAAATCCCGAATTGCTGGACTCCGATTTCATCGGCGTTTCCGTCATCTCGCCAGCTGCCCGCCGTGCCTTGCATTTGCTTCAAACCGTCAAAATGAAAGCACCCCATACCAGGCTGGCAGCTGGTGGGCCCCACGTCCTTGGAACCGACCAGGCCCGTGAGTTTTTACAATACGCCGATGCCGTGGTTCAGAAAGAGGCGGAGGGGGTCATCAAGGATGTTGTCAGGGGGCAAATGGATGGGATCATCCGTGGTCCGCGTATTGAAAACCTCGACACCCTGCCGGTACCAGATCTGAACCTTATGGCAGGGACCAGGAAGGGCTGGACGGATTTTTTCAAACTCACGCCCATTACTTCCGCCCGTGGTTGTCCGAGGAACTGTGAATTTTGCACGGTAAGCAACATCCACGGAAAAAAAGTGCGCCGCCGATCACCCGAACTGGTCATGGAAGAACTCAGGCTCAGGAAGGAGGAGGGTTACCGGCGCATTTTCTTTGCCGACGACAATTTCTCGGTACAACCCTCCCGCAGGATACCTCTGCTGGAGGCCATGATCAGGGAAAAAGAAAAGCGCTCATGGTTTCAGAGCATCATTGTGCAGGATGAAGTGCCTGGCATCCTGACAGGCGGACAGGAGTATGTGAGGATGATGAAAAAAGCAGGTGTCGCCACGGTGATGCTGGGAGTGGAGAGTTTCGACGACCAAAAACTGAGGGCCCTCCATAAAGAACACAGCAAGACAGATTCTGAAAAAGCCATACAGCTGTTGAGGCAGGAGGGACTCATCATCTATGCCTTTGGTATGGCCCGTCCTGAAAGCGACGACAAGAAAAGCATACGCCATCAGTTCAAAAAACTGCGCAGGGAGGGGGTCACCTATGCCGACATGACCATCGAAACCCCTTTTCCCGGCACACCCTATTGGGACAAATACAAAGACAAACTGATCGCCACCCAAAACGGTTCCCCCGACTGGGATAAGTGGACCCTCCTCACGCCGGTTATTCCCACCAAACACCTTTCGCCCGGAGCCTTCCAAAAGGAGGTCAAAAAGAATATGCAACGCTTTTACTCACCCCTACGTGCCCTGGGCAGGATTTTCAGGGGGAAGATCCGAAGCGGACTGACCATGCTTTTTGTCTGGTTTACAGCAGGCAGGATGTATTCTTCCTGACACTACACCTGCCTTAAAATACGCGACCAACAGCGTCCGACCTTCCGGTCTTTTAAAGTTTGCCGGGATTTTGCAGAAAGGCCGTTTCATCATTTGGTAAACAATTCATGCTCCAAAATTGTCTTTTCACCTGGTAATACAAAAAATGGAGATGGACTATGAAATACAATTTATTATCTGACACCGGCCTTTTCGTTTCAGAATTGTGCTTCGGTGCCATGGGCTTTGGCGGCACCGGCATGTGGAAAAATGTTGGTCAAACCCCGCAAAATGAAGCCAACCAGCTGGTGAACAAAGCCCTGGAAGCAGGCATCAATTTCTTCGACACAGCCAACGTCTATTCAACTGGCATTTCCGAGGAAATGTTGGGCAAGGCGCTGGGATCAAGGCGAAAAGATGTGGTCCTTGCCACCAAGGTCAGGGGCCGGATGGGAGAGGGCGTCAACGACATCGGTCTTTCCCGGGTACATATCCGCCAACAGGTAGAGGCCAGCCTGCGCAGGCTGGATACCGACTACATCGATCTCTACCAGATCCATGGAGTGGACCCCTATGCTTCGTTTGAGGACACCCTTCGGACACTCGACGACCTGGTGCGAGAAGGGAAGGTTCGCTACATAGGAGCTTCCAACCTGATGGCGTGGCATCTGATGAAAACCCTCGGCATTTCTGAAAAGAACGGCTGGGAAAAATTCAAATCGCTCCAGGCCCACTATTCCATTGCCACACGCGATTTGGAACGCGAGGTGGTGCCGTTGCTCAGGGACCAGAACATAGGCCTGATGGTATGGAGCCCGCTTTCAGGTGGTTTCCTGACGGGCAAATACAAACGCAACCATCAGCCCGAGGATACCTCGCGGCGCAAAGAATTTGATTTCCCGCCCATCGACAAAGAGAAGGCTTACGACATCATCGAGGTGATGGAAGAGATCGGCTCCAACCACAAGGCATCTGTGGCCCAGGTGGCCCTGGCATGGCTTCTCCATCAGCAGGTTGTCACCAGCGTGATTGTGGGGGCAAGAAAGATGGAACAGCTCGACGACAACATACATGCCACCGGGATAGAGTTTTCCCGCGATGAGCTCAACAAGCTGGATGAGATCAGCCAGCTCAGGCCTGAATATCCCGGCTGGATGGTTGGGTTCATGCAGGGCGACCGCAATCCCAACGAGCCCCGGGGTTAAACATTTCTGCAACCAATTGGTTCCATGGAGGGAATAATATACGTTTGTGAGAGGAACCCAATAAAGAGAAAATCCCATGACAAGAAATCACAACGCAGCCTTGCTCATCCTGCGCCTGTCCATTGGCGTGCTCATGCTTTTTCACGGAGTTGACAAAATATTCCATGGCATTGATGGTATAGTGGACATGATGAAGGGCATCGGGATGCCGGGTTTTATTGCTTACGGGGTGTACATTGGCGAGGTGCTGGCCCCCTTGCTGCTTATTATCGGCTACAGGGCGAGATTGGGAGCCTTTCTGCTGGTGATGAACATGCTGGTGATCATTTTCATTGCCCATCCGGGGCAAATATTTGAACTGAACCAGCACGGGGCATGGGCTCTCGAGCTCCCCGGCCTTTACCTGTCGGGCAGTCTGGCTGTTATATTTACCGGCGGGGGAGGCTATGCCATAAGTTCCAAAAACCGTTGGGACTGATCGGTTCGGGCCCTAATGCCCCGGATATGGGGTGGGTTCCAACAACAAAAGGAGGATTGTTGGCAATCCTCCTTTTCATTCTCACCAAGTGTCTATTTGTATCCTACAGCTCCGGCAGGATGACCCGATCGATTACATGAATCACTCCGTTGGTAGCCTGAACATTCAACAGCTCAGCTACCAGGTTGGCTTCCCGGTCGTTGGCATCCGTAATGACAAGGGTGCCCAGGTTCAACTCAAAGACACCGTTGAGTGTGGTAACCGGACCGCTGGTCAGATCGGACGAGAATACACGACCCTCCACCACATGGTAAAGGAGCACTTGTGTCAGCAAATCTTTGGGGATCTCATCGAGGCTGCTGTATCCCAGTTCGTCCAAAAGATTCACGAATGCTTCGTTGGTGGGGGCAAACACTGTAAAGGGACCACCCTCAGCCAGGGTTTCATCAAGTTCTGCCTTGATAACTGCTTCAACGAGGACAGCAAATTCCGGGTCGAAACTCAGAGCGAGCTCAACCAGGTTCTTGTCGGGTGGGATCAGCACCTTATCTATGATGTGTATGACACCGTTCAAGGCCCGAATATCAGCTTTGGTCACCTGGGCATCGTTGACCATGACACCATCGTCCAGGTTGATTTCTACGGCAGCACCGTTCAGGGTAGGTACAAATCCTTCTACCAGGTCACCGCTAAAAACGGGTTCGCCCAGGACGTGATACAGCAAAATTTCCTTCAGGTTGGGCACATGAACAATGTTTCTCGGATTCAGGCCCAGTTCTGCAAAAGCATCGTCGGTAGGAGCAAAAACAGTTAATTCATTAAAAACCACCGTTCTAATAAGGCGTGTGCGGACCAGTGCCCTGGTAAGTGTTCTAAAAGTGGGCCTGTCGCGATGACCCCTTTTGAGCATCGATTCATCATCGGCCTTTCTTTCACCGTAGGATTCAAGAATCTCGGTGATGGTCATGTCAGAAGAGCCTGGCTCTTCAGGCACCACTTCATTTTCCTTCTCACAGGAAACACTGAAGATGGCCAAGAAGGACAACATCAATACATAGAATGCCGTCCTTTTCGTCAAAATCTTTGAATTGTTTTTTTTCATGGTGCAATGAGTATATTAAAGGTTAAAACTAAATTTATACAAATGGCAAACTTGAAAGTTCTTTTGAAAATCAGCGCTATACATAAAAACCGTTTTTTTTTATGCGAACTCTGATTTCATAGGTGCCATTGATCATTTTATTTTTTTCGACTTACTCCCAAAGGTTCACATGCGTTTGTCCGATAATTAATGTTATGTTAAATAGGTAAATTCTTTTTTGCCCACTCCATCCCTCCGGATTAAGCAGACTGGAAAATTTGAAATTTGCGTCTTTGAGAGACAGATTTGAGAGGCATCCACCTTATATCACCACAAAACCGGCGGGCATGCATGATGTCGGGCATATATGATCATATGGATGTGGTTATGATGTGGAAGGTCGTCAATTCATTCATAAAGAAAAGGGAAATTCCGAAGAATTTCCCTTTTCTTTATGAATGGTGTCATGAAAACAGCAGTTGATGAAATGACATCACAGCGATGGTTTACTGGTTCTGTTGACCACTTCCGCCTTGCTGACTTTCACCTTGCTGCTGGTTGCCACTGCCCTCATTCAGTTGCTTGAGCTTGGCGTTGATTTCCTTGTACTTGTCAATGTATTTTTCATCTTCTGTTCTCAGACGGTAATAAAGCGTTTTCAAAGTACTCAGGACACTGGTCTCCTGGGGCTTGGCTTCATGGGCTTTCTCCATATAAGGAATGGCTTGCTTGAATTTGGCATTGGCCCTGTCCCGGAGTTTTTTGTATTCTGCATCATCTTTGGTCTGGTTGGCCTTACCGACAATGTCCACCCCTTCGTTGAAATAAAGCACACCCAGGTTGTAAAGGGCCATGAAAAGATTGGGATCACGCTCCAGGGCAGCCTTATAGCTCTCCTTGGCTTTTTCAACCTTGCCCATCTTATCGTATATCTGGGCCTCGGCAGAATAGTACTGGGCATTGTCGGGATGCTGTTTCTTGGCTTCCTTGATGAAATCCAGGGCCTCCTCGGGATGATCGGTATTCAGAAGGTAATGATTGATCAAACTGGCGATCATATTTTTGTTGCCCGGGTACTTGTTGAATCCTTCCTTGAGGGATTCAACAGCTTTGGTGGTATCACCTGTCTGGAAATAAGCATTTTTCATCAAAATGTAAGTCCTGGCACCACCATAGTCATGTTTGGCTGACATCTCGTAATACTTGGCAGCTTCCTCCCAGTTTTTCATGTTTTGGGCGGCAATACCGGCATTGAACATGATGGCCGTATCCACCCGGTTCTTGAAGATGGGCATGTCAGAAACCTTCAGGGCATATTTGAAGTTTTTGAAAGCATCTTCATACTTGTTGCCCTTGAAGGAGTTGACGCCTTCGCGGATAAAATAAGTATGGAGCTTAAACATGGCGGCATCTATGCTGCCTTTAAACTTATCTTCCTTATCCATATCATAGGCTTTCTGGTAATTTTCAAAAGCCTTGAAAAGTGGTCTTTCTGCCAGGTCTTTGAATTCACTCTTCTCACTCTCATAGATCTTTTGATGAACATACCCCTTGGCGTAGTATGTTTTCGGCCAGTTTTTGGTCTCTTCCAGTTCCGTGGCCTGTTCAACCGACTTAAGAGCCGTATCGAGCCTTTCTCCGTTTTCTGCCCAGGTTATGGCCCGGTTAACATACATCTTGTCACTGCAACTGCTGATTACCAAAGCAATCAGGCCGGTAATCAGGGTTGACCATAAAATCTTACGCTGTTTCATGTTATACGCTTTTGAGTTTTGGGTTTCTGAATAGTAATTGGCACAAAAATATAATTTTTATTGACGATGATCAAATTTATGTTCAGCAACATCCATCACGACTCATCTTGATTTGTGCCGGTTTCCGGGTCTGAATGATTTGTTTCACCCAGATCGGCAGGGTCTTGTCCATTGTCTTCTTCAACATGCACCTGGCTGACTGCTGCAATAGAGTCGCCGTTGCGCAGGTTGATGAGCCTGACCCCCTGGGTGGCCCTTCCTGCCACACGTATATCCGAGACCGGCAGGCGGATGGTAAGTCCCGAGCGGTTGATGATCATCAGGTCGTTCCTGTCGGCCACACCCTTGATGGTCACAAGTTTGCCGGTGCGTGAGGTGATGTTGATGGTCTTGACTCCTTTCCCGCCCCTGTTGATGGTGCGGTAGTCGTCAATCCGGGAACGCTTGCCGTAGCCTTTCTCGCTGACCACCAGTATGTTTTCATCGCCTTCTTCCACACAAACCATGCCCACCACTTCATCATGGTCGCCTGCCAGTTTCATTCCCCTTACTCCTGCTGCCGTACGTCCTACCGCACGTACATTGCTTTCATTGAAACGAATGGCCTTGCCTTCCTTCGAGGCCAGCAGGATATCGCTCTCTCCGTTGGTGAGCTTGGCTTCCAGCAACTGGTCGCCCTCGCGTATGGTGATGGCATTGACGCCTTTTTGACGGGGACGCGAATAGGCCTCCAACGAAGTCTTTTTGATCACCCCACGCTTGGTGCACAGTATGATGTAATGGCTTTTGACATAATCTATGTCCTGGAGGGTTTTCACGTTGATGTGGGCCTTGACCTTGTCCGAAGGACTGATGTTGATCAGGTTCTGTATGGCCCTGCCTTTCGAGTTCTTGGTGCCCTCAGGTATCTGGTAAACCTTCAACCAGTAGCACCTGCCCTCTTCGGTAAAGAAGAGGATGGTGTTGTGCATGGAGGCTATGAACATGTGCTCCAGAAAATCTTCATCGCGGGTGGTGCTTCCGCGGGTTCCGACCCCGCCCCTGCTCTGTGTTTTGTATTCATTTACTGCAGTACGTTTGATGTAACCCATATGGGAAATGGTGACCACCACCGGTTCGTCGGCATAGAAATCTTCGGGGTTGAACTCCCCTGCCTCATATTCGATGGCCGTGCGGCGTTCATCGCCATACTGGTTTTTAATCTCCAGCAGTTCGTCCTTGATGATCTTCATCCGCAGCGTCTCATCCGAGAGCACCTTCTTATAATACTCAATCTGCTTCATGAGCTCGGCATGTTCTTCCTTGACCTTGTTGCGCTCCAGGCCCGTGAGCTTCTGCAGTCTCATCTCCAGGATGGCTTTGGCCTGTGCCTCAGACAGCTCAAAACGGCTGATCAGCTCATTTTTGGCAGACTCCGGGGTATCGGAATTGCGGATCAGTGAGATCACCTCATCCAGGTGATCGAGGGCCACCAGCAAACCTTCCAGGATGTGGGCTCTCTGTTCAGCCTGCCGCAATTCATATTGCGTGCGGCGGATCACCACATCGTGCCGGTGTTCAACAAACCGCCGGATGAGCTCTTTGAGATTGAGCAACTTGGGACGTCCCTTGACCAGGGCAATGTTGTTGACATTGAAAGCCGTCTGCAGTTGGGTGTGTTTATAGAGTTTGTTCAGCACGATGTTGGCCACTGCATCACGCTTCAGTTCATACACAATGCGGGTGCCCTCGCGGTCCGACTCGTCATTCACATTGGAGATGCCTTCAATTTTACGGGCATTGACCAGGTCGGCCGTCTTTTTTATAAGCTCTGCCTTGTTCACCAGGTAAGGCACCTCGGTGACCACGATGCGTTCGCGGCCGGTATCGTCGGTCTCGATCTCGGCTTTTGCTCTGACATCCACCCTTCCCCTGCCGGTGCGGTAGGCTTCTTTTACTCCCTGCATGCCATATATGGTACCCCCGGTGGGAAAATCGGGAGCCTGAATGGCATTGGCCAGTTCCTCAACCTCTACATCATTGTTGTCGATATAGAGCACAATTGCATTGATGGTGTCTCCCAAATTGTGCGGCGGCATGTTGGTCGCCATGCCCACGGCAATGCCGGAGGCGCCGTTCACCAGAAGGTTGGGAATGCGTGTAGGCAGTACAGTAGGTTCCTTGAGGGTATCGTCGAAATTCAACTGAAAATCAACGGTCTCCTTGTCTATATCCTTCAGGGTCTCGCCCGATATCTTCTGAAGCCTGGCTTCGGTATACCTCATGGCAGCCGGCCCGTCGCCGTCCATCGATCCAAAATTGCCCTGCCCGTCGACAAGCGGATACCGCAAAGACCAGATCTGTGCCATGCGCACCATCGATTCGTATACAGACGAGTCGCCGTGGGGATGGTACTTACCAAGCACCTCTCCCACAATCCTGGCCGACTTTTTATAGGCTTTGTTTTGGTAAAGGCCCAACTCCGACATGCCAAACAAAACCCGTCTTTGTACGGGTTTCAGACCATCCCTGACATCCGGCAATGCCCGCGAGACGATCACACTCATCGAATAATCGATGTAAGCGGACTTCATCTCATCTTCAATGTTGATCTTAATTAACCGTTCTTCGTCTGCCATAATTTTGTAACTTATTTATAATAAACTATTTAGCATAATCCAAATCCAGCTTTCAAAGATACTAAAATCGAAGCATTTTCTATGATTAAGGATTAAGAAATTTCAAAGTTTATTAACAGCCATATGTTAAAATATTATGTGCAGATTTTGTATTTTTGCAAAGACAAAATCATGAAGATGACCTGAACAAGAGCTCCCATAATTTGTAATACATTTGCAAGTATCACGTTGATTTAATGAACCATTGAGTAACAAGAAAACACGAAAGGAGAATACGCATAAATATGGATGCAAAATTTTCACAGCGAATCAAGGATGTATTGACTTACAGTAAGGAAGAAGCCATCAGGCTGGGCAATGCCTACATCGGCACGGAGCATTTGCTGCTTGGTATGTTGCGTGAAGGAGAAGGACTGGCCATAGACATCCTGGAATCCTTTGAGGTGGATCTTGGTGAATTAAAAGGAATGATCGAAGATCGCATACAAACCAGCGACAAAGTACTGGCAGATACCGACAACATACCCCTCTACAAAACGGCCGAGCGGGCGTTGAAACTGGTGTACCTGGAGGCCAAATCCTTCAACAGCAGCACCATCAATACCGGTCATCTGATCCTGGCCATCCTGAAGGATCAGAACAGCCTGGTCACTCAGCTGCTGAGCGAATTCGACATTGATTACGACGATGTTCGCATAGAGATGGAAACCAAACAAAAGGAAACCGAAAACAAAGCCGATTTTGGAGAAGAAGAGGAAGACATGCCCTTCGGCGGAAGCAAGAAAGGCTCGCAATCCGAGGGCCAGTCCAAATCGGATACGCCCGTGCTGGACAATTTCGGCATGGACCTGACCAAGGCAGCCGAGGAAAACTCGCTCGACCCCATCGTGGGTCGTGACAGCGAGATAGAGCGTCTGGCCCAGATACTGAGCAGAAGAAAGAAAAACAACCCGGTGCTCATCGGCGAGCCGGGTGTCGGCAAGTCGGCGATCGTGGAAGGCCTTTCCATGCGCATCATTCAGCGAAAGGTCTCGCGGGTGCTTTTTGACAAGCGCATTGTCACCCTCGACCTGGCTTCCATTGTGGCCGGCACCAAGTACCGGGGTCAGTTTGAGGAACGAATGAAAGCCATCCTCAACGAACTGTCCAAGAACCCCAACATCATCCTCTTTATCGATGAGATACACACCATCGTGGGAGCCGGCGGAGCAACAGGCTCGCTGGATGCCGCCAACATGCTCAAGCCCGCCCTTTCCAGGGGGGAGATACAGACCATTGGCGCCACCACCCTCGATGAATACCGCCAGCACATTGAAAAAGATGGTGCCCTGGAGAGAAGGTTCCAGAAGGTGATGGTGGATCCCACCACCCCGGAGGAAACCATCGACATCCTTAAAAACATCAAGGAACGCTATGAGGACCATCACAATGTGAACTACACCGAAGAGGCCATCAAGGCCTGTGTTCACCTTACGCAGCGTTACATCACCGACCGCTATCTTCCCGACAAGGCCATCGACGCCATGGACGAGGCCGGATCGCGTGTGCACATATCCAACATTGTGGTGCCCCAGCGCATCCTTGATCTTGAGCAACAGATAGAAGAGATCAAGCAGCAGAAAATTTCTGCTGTAAAGAACCAGAATTTCGAATCGGCCGCCAACTACCGCGACTCCGAGAAGAAGATGCTGGCCAAGCTCGAGGAAGAAAAGGACAACTGGGAGAAGGAGTTGGAAAAGAACCGCGAGACGGTCACCGAAGAAGAAGTGGCCGAAGTGGTGGCCATGATGACAGGTGTACCCGTCCAGCGGATTGCTGAAGCCGAAGGTACCCGGCTGATGAAGATGAATGAAGAACTCCGCAAAAATGTGGTGGGTCAGGACGAGGCCATCGAAAAAGTGGTGAAAGCCATTCGCAGGAACCGGGCCGGACTGAAAGATCCCAACAAACCCATCGGATCGTTCATCTTCCTTGGTCCCACCGGTGTCGGCAAGACCCAGATGGCCAAGATCCTCACCCAGTACCTGTTCCAGTCGACCGAGAACCTGATACGCATGGACATGAGCGAATACATGGAGAAATTCAGCGTCTCCCGACTGGTAGGAGCTCCCCCGGGATACATTGGCTATGAGGAAGGCGGCCAGTTGACCGAGAAAGTACGCAGAAAGCCCTATTCGGTCATCCTGCTCGATGAGATCGAAAAAGCCCACCCCGATGTGTTCCATCTGCTGCTGCAGGTGCTAGATGAAGGGCAGCTGACCGACAGCCTGGGTCGACGGGTGGATTTCAGGAATACGATCATCATCATGACCTCCAACATAGGAAGCCGTCAGCTCAAGGACTTTGGAAAGGGCGTGGGCTTTGAGACCCAAAGCCGGGCCCAGTCAAGCAACGAGCTGGCCAAGAGCGTCATCCAAAAAGCCCTCAAGCGCTCCTTTGCCCCCGAGTTCCTGAACAGGCTCGACGATGTGATCATCTTCAACTCGCTATCGAAGGAGCACATCTACGAGATCATCGACATCGAACTGCAGGGGCTCTATGAAAGGGTTCACAACCTGGGCTACCGCATAGAGATCTCGCGCGAAGCCAAGGACTACATATGTGACAAAGGCTACGATGATCAGTTCGGAGCACGGCCGCTGAAGCGGGCCATCCAGAAGTATGTTGAAGATCCGATGGCCGAGACCATTATCAAACACGACATCAAGGAGGGCGACCAGCTGAAGGTGGCCTATGACAAAGAAAACGAAGAGATCAATATAAATGTAAAAAAAACCGATAAGTCGGAGCTGGAACAGGAATCGCAGCAGTCGGACGAAGATGAGGGTGACGGCAATTCCGACCTGTCGAAAAAGGCTAAGAACAATAAAAATTAAGTTTTATGGAGAAAAACAAAGATAAGGTCACTTTCGGGGGCAATCCCGTTACACTGGTGGGCACCCCCATTAAACAGGGCGATGAAGCGCCCGACTTCACCGTGCTGGACAACGGACTGAACCCCAAGAAACTCTCAGACTACGAAGGAAAAGTCAGGATTCTTTCTGTTTTTCCCTCTGTAGACACCAGCGTTTGTTCCAAACAAAACAAAAGGTTCAATCAGGAAGCCGCCAACCTGGACAGCAACATGGTCATACTGGCCCTGTCCAACGACCTGCCTTTTGCCCTGAACCGCTTTTGCGACGCAGAGGGCATTGACCAGGTGGTGACCCTGTCCGACCACAAGGATGTGGATTTTGGAACCAAATATGGTTTTCTAATTGAAGAATTGCGGCTTCTGGCCCGCGGCGTAGTGGTGGTGGATCAAAACAACATCGTCCGTTATGTGGAATACGTACCGGAGATTGGCAATGAGCCCGACTACGAAGCCGCCCTCAACGCTGCCAAAAAACTTGTATAGAGGACTTCACAACACTTAATTATAAAAAAGGGCATTCCGGAGACAGGAATGCCCTTTTTTTTTATGCTTCTGGTGTCAGAGACAATGTTTTATCCAGGTGTGCGAGAGCTGGTAAAGATCATCAGACACACGAGGCATCATTTAAACCTGCATGAAGGTCATACTCGGTAGCTGCGGTGATGGTGGCCTCATAAAAACACCCAGGCTTTAAAGCCGTCTGGCCGTCCAGGGCAATGACCACGCCATTGTCAACCTCAGGTGCATCTCCCTGGGTTCTACCATATGCATATCCATCGCCCACCTCATCAATGAGCACCTTCACCCGGCTGCCCACGCGCTGCTGGTTTTTTTGCAAAGAAATCTCCTGTTGCAGCTTCATCAGCTCGTCCGCCCGCTCTCTTTTGACACAGGCGGGAACATCATCCCTGTAGGTGTCGGCCGAATGCGTTCCTTCCTCTTCGGAATAGGTAAAAACCCCCAGGCGGTCGAAACGGACCTGTCGGACAAACTCAAGCAATTCGAGAAAATCCTTGTCGCTTTCGCCGGGGTGACCTACAAGCAGAGTTGTTCTTAAGGTAACCCTGGGTATTTTGCTCTTTATCAATTCAATAAGACTTTCTGCATGTTGCCGGTTGTGCCCCCTCCTCATCCTTTTCAGCATCCTGTCGGATATGTGCTGCAGGGGTATGTCGAGATAATGGCAAATGGAGCCGGATTGCTGCATCATATCGAGCACACCGGTGGGAAAGCCGGCCGGATAGGCATAAAGTAAACGGATCCATTCAAAGGCATGCAACCCTTCAAGCGATTCCAGCAGTCCGGGCAACATCTTTTTGTTGTAATAATCCTGGCCGTAGCAACTCAAATCCTGCGCAATCAGGTTCAACTCACGAACACCTTTACCGGCAAGAAAAGAAGCTTCCTTTTGAAGTTCTTCTAAAGGTTTTGACTTGTAATTTCCTTTTATTAAGGGTATTGAACAAAACGAGCAACTGCGGTTGCAACCCTCCGCCACCTTCAGGTAGGCGTAGTGGTGGGGCGTAGCCAGATGACGTTGATGGCAAAGCGATTCGTCGAATCTGCCCCTGAGGATGGCTACTATACGGTGCTGTTCATAGACACCAAAAAAACCATCCACCTCAGGCATCTCCCGGGCCAGTTCATCCCGGTAACGCTGCGAAAGACATCCCATAACATACAGGCGGGATATGTGGCCCTGTTCTTTTTGACGGGCATGTTCAAGGATGATCTCTATGGATTCCTGTTTGGCATCGTTGATAAAGCCGCAGGTGTTGATGATGGTGATCCCGGCCGGGCTCCCGGCCTCGTGTTCAACCTGGAACCCGTTGTTTTGAAGCTGACTGGAGAGGTATTCCGAATCGACAAGGTTTTTCGAGCAACCCAGTGTAACGATGTTGACCCTGGACATGATTTATTCCTTAAAGAGGGAATCGACAAACTCCTCACGGTTAAAGATCTGCAGATCCTCCATGCGTTCGCCAATGCCTATGTACTTGACAGGTATGTTGAACTGGTCGGATACCCCGATGACCACACCGCCCTTGGCCGTACCGTCGAGTTTGGTCAGGGCCAGGGCATTGACCTCTGTGATGCGGGTAAACTGCTTGGCCTGCTCAAAGGCATTCTGACCGGTGGAGCCGTCGAGTATGAGCAGCACCTCATGAGGGGCTTCGGGAATGACTTTTTTCATGACCCGCTTGATCTTGGCCAGCTCATTCATCAGGTTGGTCTTGTTGTGCAGGCGTCCGGCAGTGTCGATGATGGCCACATCGGCTCCATTGGCTTTGGCGCTGCTCAGGGTGTCATAGGCCACGGAGGCCGGATCAGAACCCATGCGTTGCTTGACCAGGGGCACATCCACGCGCCGGGCCCAAACATTGAGCTGGTCGATGGCGGCTGCACGATAGGTATCGGCAGCACCCAGGTATACCTTCTTGCCGCTGGTCTTGAACTGATGGGCCAGCTTGGCGATGGTGGTGGTCTTGCCAACACCGTTCACCCCCACCACCATGATCACATAGGGACCGTTTTCGGCTTTGAAGGAGGTGTCCACCTGCTGCTCGTTCTCTTTCAGCAGTCCACTGATCTCCTCCCTGAGGATCTTGTTGAGCTCGGAGATGTTCATATACTTATCGCGGGCCACCCGGTTTTCAATACGTTCGATGATTTTCAGGGTGGTGTTGACACCCACATCGGAGGTGATCAGCACCTCTTCGAGGTTGTCGAGCACCTCATCATCGACTTTTGATTTGCCAACTACAGCCCGTCCGAGTTTCCGGAAAACATTCTCCTTTGTTTTTTCCAGTCCCTTGTCGAGGGTATCTTTCTTGTCTTTCGAAAAGATTCCAAATGCGGCCATTGTTGAGGTGTTTAAAGCATGTTGTCTCTGGTGGCAAAATTAATAATAAAATAAAAGCTTTCCGTGCGGGGAAAGCTTTTATGCATAAAACTCGCTTCTTCCGGTTGTTCTTCTTACTTCTTGAAGAATTCGCTTACCTTGTCCTTATGCACCATGCGTTGTTCAAAGGTATAGGCTTTCTTACCCTTTTCCTTTACGGGCTTGATGCATTTGATAAAGTCCTTTCCGCTTCCGGTTTGTAGTGATGCAACGGTTTTCTTGGCCATAACTTCTTATTTTATCTCTTTGTGAACAGTCACTTTTTTCAGATAGGGATTGTATTTTTTCAGCTCCATCTTCTTGGGCGTATTTTTTTTATTCTTGGTGGTGATGTACCTGGACATGCCTGGTACTCCCGATTTCTTCTGCTCGGTACATTCGAGGATGATCTGTACCCTGTCGCCTTTTTTCTTAGCCATAATGCTCAGGTTTTATTAATAATTATGAATATAACCGTTTTGTTTTGCCTGATCCAGTGCTGCCTTCAATCCTTTTTTGGTGATGATCTTCATCCCTGCAGCCGATACATTCAGGGTAACCCAACGGTTCTCCTCCGGCAGATAGAACCTCTTTTTAAACAAATTGGGATAAAACACCCGTTTCATCTTCTTGTTCGAGTGCGAGACATGGTTACCCACAAGGCCTTTTCTTCCTGTTATCTGACAAATTCTTGACATCGTTTTAAGGTTTTCGTTTTTTTAACGGTTTGCAAATTACGGTATTTTTCCTCAAATTATCAAATTCTCAGGTTAGTTTTTTCAAATTTCTTCCCAGATCAGTCTTTTCAACAATACAAGCGCTGTATTGGTTGCTTTCTGGATGTTCAGTACACGGTCCTTTCCAAAGACAAACCGCCTGGCATGAACCCCTTTCTCGCTGGCAACGGCAATCCATGTGGTGCCGACACTTTTTGTAGGGGTGTCACCTGTGGGACCCGCAATACCCGAGACAGCAACGGCATAATCGACCTGAAAAAGATCCAGGGCTCCCCGGGCCATCTCTTCCACCACCTGTCGGCTTACGGCACCATGTTCGTGAAGGGTTGGTTCAGCTACTCCCAGCAAACGCATCTTGATGCCGTTGCTGTAGGTAACCGCCGCCCCCCTGAAGTAGCGCGAACTGCCTGGTACCGAAGTAATCCTTTGGGCAATGGAGCCACCCGTGCAACTCTCGGCCGTGGCAAGGGTTCGGTCCATTCCGGCCAGCTTTTGGCCTATCAATTGCTCAAGCGACTCCTCCCCGATATGAACAATATAGGGTGATGCGACAGCCTTCAGTTCGGCCAGCTTTTCGTCCAGCAGCTGAATCAGTTGCTTCTCATCCTTACCCCTGCCGCTCAGGCGAATACGCACCAGGCCCGAACCCGGGAGGTAGGCCAGATCCAGCTGAGCCGGCAAATTTTTCTCATAATCCTTCAATTTTTGGGCCAGGTGAGCTTCAGGAAGTCCTTGTGTGACAATAATTTGATAACGATAATATTCATTCCCTGCCGGACGGTTTAACTCGCCCGCCACGGCCTTTTCCATCAAATCACGCATCTCTGCAGGAACACCTGGCATAAAATAATAGCAGCAGCCGTCTTTTTCCAGTCCCAGGCCGGGAGCCGTCCCCACCTGGTTGATGAACACCCTTGCCCCTTCGGGGGTTTTGGCCTGTTCGCGGTTCAGCCTGCTCACCCCATAGCCCCTCTCAGCCAGGTAAGTCTCCAGTCGCCGGTAAACCTGGTCGTTCATCTGCCAGGCTGCCCCAAAGAATTGTTCAATGGCACGGCGGGTCACATCATCGCGTGTGGGTCCCAGTCCCCCTGTCACCAGCAAGGCACTGGAGCGTTTTTGTGCAGATGCCAGCTCCCAAAAGATGGCTTCCGGGGTGTCGGGCAAAGAGGTGATGCGCTGCACCCGGTGTCCCTTGTCGGAGAGGAACCGGGCCATCCATTGTGCATTGGTGTCGGCTGTATGACCGATCAGCAACTCATCGCCTATGGTTATGATCTCCACTGTCATATGCTTGTCATTTCGCGCATTGATTTGTGTTTGATTCATTTATTGGCCAGATGACATTTTTCCAAACCTGCCTTGGCGGGAAGGCCTTTTTGTTGAATCTGTTTTGTCCCATATCCATTCTGAAGGAGTCACCCGTTTACATCAGTATGTTGCAAATGCTCCATGCGTTGCAACAGGGTGGGATGAGAATGGTGCACCTTTACATAAAGGGGATGGGGTGTAAGATTACTTAAGTTTTTAACTGAAAGCTTTTTAAGGGCTTCAACCAAAGCATCACTTAAACCATGTCGGCGGGCAAAAGCATCGGCCCGGTATTCGTGCCGACGGGAAAGGTAATTCATACCTATGCCCAGGACAGTGGATATGGGACTATAGAGCAGGCTAAAAGCAATCAGGGCAATGTGGAAGCTCGGCTCACTCACTCCCAGGGCCCGGGAAAGCACGGGGTTGTTTATAAAAAGTGAAAGTATGTAAAGGGTGATGCCGGTTTGGACAACCGACAGCAGCAGGTTAACCAGGGTGTGTCGCTTGCGGTAATGGCCCATCTCATGGGTTAAAACAGCAAGAATCTGTTTGACACCCAATTCATTGACAAGGGTATCGAACAACACAATGCGCTTTTGCTTTCCCAGTCCGCTGAAAAAAGCATTGGCCTTGGTCGAGCGCCTGGAGCCATCCATGACAAATACATCCCTGAGACTGAATCCCACACGGCGGCAAAGATCATATATCTCCTTCTTCAGGGTGCCTTCCTCGAGTGGGGTGAGTTTGTTGAAAAGGGGTAAAATCCAGTGGGTGTAAAACATGGTTAGAAAAACGGTAAACAATGTGACCAGCATCCAGGCAAAAAGCCAGAACATCGGACCGGTTTGGTGGTAAAACCACACCACACCCACCAGCAAACCGCCTCCCAGAACAGCGGTAAGGAGATATCCCTTAAGCTTGTCGGCTATAAAAGTAGAAGGGGTGGTTTTGTTAAAGCCATACCTTTCTTCTATGACAAAAGTATCATACAGGGCAAAGGGCAGGTTGATCAGATCCCATGCCAGCATGAGGATGCCAAAAAAGACCAGGGGAATCACCAGTCTGTGAGAGGAGATCTCTCGTGCCCATTGGTCAACCAGGGCAAAACCGTCGAGAAATAAAAAGACGAGGACCACCAGGAGGCTAACGGTGGAAGCTATAAAGGAAAGCTTTTGGTTGTCGGCCTTATATTGCTGGGAGCGACGGTATTCATCTTCGGGATAAATATCCTCCAGGGACTCGGGCAATTCCACACTGCGGTGGCGGGCATTGAGCCACTCCAGGTATTGCTCGGCCAGGTAGTTGACCACCAGTATGGCCACAATCACATAAAAAAGCATTTGAGGCGTTGTCATGGATCACACAATTTTGAAGGCCCAAAAATAGAAAAAATCAGACAAACCCGTTGCATCAGATGGGCATCTGCTGTTCGATATCCTCGAGTTTGTCCTGTCTCTCCAACAGAACCTTCTTATACTCGCGGGCCTTTTTATAGGAGTAGATGTCAAGGGCCCGGTTGATCCATTCAATGGCCAGGTCCATCTCGCCCATCATCTCACAGGCAAAAGCAATGTTGAAGGCGGCACGGAAAGCCAATTCCTGGCTGTCATTTTTAAAAGCCTTTTTCCACAGGTCGATTGCCTTTTGCCATTGGTTGTCCCCCACATGCTTTCTTGCATCGCGGAAAAGCCTATTACCCCGGGCAAAATAGGTCCTGCTTTCCTGAACCCAGTATGGAAACATGCGTTGGCCTATGTCATATCCTGCCCAGTAGGATGACTGGCGAAAAGCACGGTTGAGACCGATCAGTCTCATGGTTGCCTCCCGTTTATCGGTAGAGACCGACTCCCATACAAACTGCTCCTTGTATTGCTGTTCGCTGAAGACCTCCCGCTTATCAGGATCATAGATACGCCAGTAAATATCGGCTTCCACCTGGTAAACGAAATAGTAGTTGGCAATGCCATAATCGTATATAAGCTCCAGGTCCAGGCTGTCGGTCATGGCAAAACGGTGGAATACGGCCAGGGCGTCCAGGTTGAGGCTGTCGGTATAATGTTTTACCTGCGACCACGTCAGCGTGTCATAGGCAATGGTATCGCGGGAAGGCTCAATCTTCATCAGGGCCCTTGTATTGAAGCGCGGGGAGGTAGATGCCACATCCATCATGCCGGTCCACATCTGCTGTCGCCCGTCCACCTCGGGCACCTGGTTTTCGCGTGTATTGATCATTATCCGGGGTTCACCGATCAGGTAGCCCACCCGGTAAATTTCATCGGGAAAAGTCATTCCTGCGGGCTCCAGGACATCTGTGTTGATCTTCTCCACGGGACTGCATCCAATCATCAAGAGCAACAAAAGCGGTATCCAACCCGGCCGGTATTTAAGTTTCATGTCTACCTCCCTTCCACTTCAAAAGTTAGGTTTATAGATATAACAACCGGCTGGGATCAGGTGTTCATGCCACCACACACCTGAATCACCTGGCCGGTAATATAAGATGAAAGGTCGGAGGCAAGGAACAAGGCAGTATTGGCCACATCCTCCGGTTTGCCTCCCCGCTTCAGGGGTATTTGTTCGGCCCACTGCTTTTTAACATCTTCGCTCAGCTGACCCGTCATCTCGGTGATGATGAAACCCGGGGCAATGGCATTGACACGTATGTTTCTGGAGCCCAGTTCACGGGCAACCGACTTGGTGAAACCAATGATGCCGGCCTTGCTGGCTGAATAATTAGATTGCCCGGCATTGCCACTTACGCCCACCACCGAGCTCATATTGATGATGCTGCCGGATTTTTGCTTAAGCATGGAACGCTGAATGGCTTTGGTGAAATTGAAAACCGATTTCAGGTTCACATTGATCACCGCGTCCCATTGGTCTTCGGTCATCCGCATGAGCAGGGTATCCTTGGTAATTCCGGCATTGTTTACCAGCACGTCAATGCCCCCAAAATCCTTCACTATCTGGTCGACCGTTTGCTGAACCTGCTCCATATTACTGGCATCCGACTCATAACCCCTGCCATGGACGCCATAACCGGCAATCTCCTTTTCGACCGCCTCCATGTTCTCATCCCGCTTCAGGTCGATAAAGGCAATATCGGCGCCGGCTTCGGCAAACTTCATGGCAATGGATTTTCCGATGCCCCTGCTGGCACCGGTTATTAGCGCTTTCTTTCCTTCGAGTAATTTCATAGTAGGATCGTTTTTAAATTTTGAGCAAAATTAACATCAATCGATAGATATGCCCGAATCAAGAGAAATATTCATCCGAAAGGGGGCATATCCTTCTTTTTTTTCGGGCAAATTATGTCGGGTTGTTCTTTAAACAGATCATCCGGTAGCTGACTGTTTTCTCACTTCTACAAGGTTGACTTTATAAACCACCGAGGTGTAAGGCGGGACAATACCGGTTGAGGAGCCGGTCTTCCCAAAGGCAACATCCGACGGGAGTATAGCCAAGGCTTTCTCTCCCTGGCGCATACGACCAATCACTTCTTCTATTCCTTTAATCACTTGCATTTCATGTCCGTACACAAACTCGAAAGGTTGTTTTCGCTGCTTGGTGGAATCGAAAAATTTGCCGTTGAGGAATTTGCCCTCGTAATGGACCACCACGGTGTCGCCTTCTTCCACTTTGGGTCCCTGGCCTTCTTCCAGCACAATATGATAGATGCCGGAAGGGGTGGGTTCGGCGTCAATCTTTTTTTCTTCAAGAAATTGTTGAAGCAAGACTTTCTCATACTGCCCGAAATCTTCGATCCAGTTGAGAAAGGCTTCCTTTTCACTGCGAAATTCCTCTTTGCGGTTTACTTCCTGCAAATCGACGTTCACTTTCATGCTGTCGCCAGCCTGTAGAAATCCGGGTAATGTGGTCTCCAGGGTTTTGTTGAAAAAAGGACCGGCAGGGATGATAAAGGAGGCCTTCTCACCTTTTGAGAGCATCAGGAAACAGGCATCAATAGAGCTCGGGTAGGATGGCTCGGCAACCTGGACCGTCCTTTTTCCCTCAAAGAAGGTTGAATCGTCCATGGTTTTATAAATGATGTTGGCGGTGATGTAATCCCCCGGTTTCACTTGTTTGTCGCTGTTTCCAAAGGCCTGCAGGTTGTAGTAAAATCCGTTGGGTGATTGGCTGTAGCCCGGATAGGGGCTCTGGTTGTTGCAGGAGAAGAAAAATGCCCCGGCCAGGACCAGCAGAAGAAACCATTTGTGCATAGCAGAAATTTTTCTTAAAAATAACATGAATTCAGAAAGATTGCAAACCATTACCGGCGTATTTTGCGGGGGGAAGCTTTCAGCACCTGAACATCATAAACCAGGATGGCGCGGGCAGGAATGCGTTCACCATCCCCTATCAGGCCATGAGCCAGGTGGGGAGGCATGATGATCCGCGCATGATCGCCCTCATGTAAGCGTTTCATGGCTTCATGCAAGCCCTGGGGCTCGTCTTCTTCACCAACCCTAAAAACCTTGGCGCCCGATGAATCAGACGAATAACAAAGGGTCCCGTCGAGCAGGCGGATCTCGTAGTTCATCTTAACATGCATGCCCTGTTCGATCTGCATTCCGCCTCCGGGCCTGTCTATCATATACCACAAACCCGAACCGGTGCGCTGCATGTTCCAACCCCTTCGCTGAACAAAACTGCGGATGCGCTCCTGGTCCTTTTCCGCCAGGAACTTGTTAACACGCTTCAGGTTACCTTCCACACTCTTCTTTTTGTCAGCATTTTGTGGATCGGGCATTCTTGGGTTCGAATGGTAAAAAGTCAGGATCACTCCCAGCACCACAGCCAGGGTGGTGGTGAGGATAAGCCCCCAAACAAAATGTCTTTTCTTAATCCGCATGGTATAAATGGTTCTCGAGCAATTGACCTTTATATTGGGGCAGGAGCGACTCAAATTTTTCCAGGGTCTCTTCCAGGGAAAGTTCAGAATAGCCGCCTGCTGCATTTTTATGGCCACCTCCGTTGAAATGAGCCGAGGCAAAACGGTTGGCATAAAAATCGCCCTTGGAGCGGAAGGAAATCTTCACATAACCTTCCTGTTCAATGAAGATCGCCGAAAACATGACCCCGCCTATGGACAGGGGATAATTGACGAAACCCTCGGAATCGCCCGACCGGTAGTTGAACTCTTTAAGCTCCCGGCGGTTGATGCTGATGTAAGCCGCACCATACTCGGGAAAAACCCTCAGCTTGGTATTCAGGCAATACCCCAGCAGCCGCATGCGGTCGACCGAATAATTGTCGTATACCCGCCAGTAAATCCGGTCTTTATCAATGCCTTTCTCGATGAGCCGGGATACCACGTAATAGGTGTCGGGCAGTGAAGAGTTGTAGCTAAAGGATCCCGTATCGGTCATGATGCCTGCATAAAGGCATTCGGCCATATTCCGGTCGATGGCGTCCTCTCCCTTCAGGCCCACCAGCAGCTCATATAGCAATTCGGAGGTGGAACTCACCTGGGTCGAGGAGACCATGATGTCGGCGAAAGGTTCGGGGTTGGGATGGTGGTCGATCAGGATCTTGGGTACGCCGACCTGCCTGAATGTTTCTTCAAGTTGCTGTACCCGGTCCATCACATTAAAATCCAGAAATATGATCAGCTCTGCCTGATGGATCCGCTCCACAACTTCCTGGTGCTGTTCGCTGGCCACCAGTACCCGGTCGTTGCCGGGCATCCATTGCAGAAAGCCCGGGTAGCTGTTCGGAACCACCACATCGACCTGGTGGCCCCAGGCAACCAGGAAGTGATACAACCCAAGCGAAGAGCCGATGGCATCTCCATCAGGGTTGTAATGGGTCATGATCAGGCTTTTCTGAACATTATCCAGTTGCTTTTGTATTTGATGTATTGTGTTTGCTTCAATTCGCTTCACAAGAGGCTTGTTTTAAAAAATGGACAAATTTAATAGTTTTGACCAGAAAACCATCAATCAAAATTATATTCTAAATTAGAAAAAAAAAATTGTATGGAACAAACATTTGCGCTGATCAAGCCCCGGGCCTTCACAAACCACCTGACCGGCCCCATACTCAATATGATCAATTCGTCAGGCTTTCGCATATCTGCCATCAAGGGTGTATGGCTAAGCCAGCGCGAAGCCCGCAAGTTGTATGCAGTGCATCAGGAGAGGTCTTTTTTCAACGATCTGGTGAAATACATGACCTCAGGCCCCATCGTGGTGATGATCCTGGAAAAGGAAAATGCCATTGAAGATTTAAGGGCTCTGATGGGAAAAACCGACCCCCAAGAGGCAGAATCAGGTACCATACGGAGGCTTTACGGGCACGACAAACAGCAAAATGCCATCCATGGATCCGACAGCCCGAAAAATGCAGAAAAGGAAAGCTCCCTGTTCTTTTCCCGACTCGAGCGCTTCTAACACCTGCCGGGAAAGGGAGCCGGCAGAAGCCGTGGACAAAAAAGATTACTTTAAAACGATGTCTGTGATCACCTGCCCGCCTGCCTCCTGGTTGAGCCTGTCGATAAGCGAGTCTTTGATCATGGAAAGTTCATGGCGGGCAATGGACGAGTCAAGGTAGACAAAAAGTTTGCCGTCTTTTATATAGATGTTCCCGGTTTTTCGGGCTATAAGGGTCCCCACCACGTCTTTCCAGGAACGGACCAGGCGAACTTCCTTCAGCTTACCGTGGATGTCGAGGGCATCCAGGTACTGATCGATCACTTCATGAAGACTTTGGGTATTCTTTTTTTTCATAATTCATCGCTTGGTTCTGCAAGTTTTCCACCGGCCTCCACCCTGTATATTTTGTAATCGGGCTGCCTCCCTTCCAGCAGGCTTCGCAGCCTTTGCTCACTGGTGTCGGTGATGAAGATCTGGCCGAAATGCTCGTCCGATACCAGGTGGATGATTTGATGGACGCGTTGTTGATCAAATTTATCAAAAATATCATCCAAAAGCAGAATCGGAGGCATGTTTTTCACTTTTTGTATGAAATCAAATTGGGCCAGCTTGAGAGCTACAAGAAAGGTCTTTTGCTGACCCTGTGAGCCTGCCTTTTTTATGGGGTGCCCGTCGATTGTCAGAACAAGATCGTCTTTGTGTACGCCCATGGTGGAGTGCTGCAATACACGGTCCTTTTCCAGGGCCCGGGTAAGGCCCTGACGAAAATCCTGCTCATGGAGCTGCGACTTGTATTCCAGGCCCACATTCTCCTTTTGCTCACTGATGGCATCATAGTAGTTTTGGAAAACCGGTACCAGCTCATCGGTGAAAGCCCTGCGTTTTTGATGGATGGAGTTGCCCAGCTGAATCATCTGTTCGTCCCATATATCTATCGATTCGGTGTCGAAATATCCGGAGCGTGCAAATTCCTTTAAAAGCTTGTTGCGCTGGCTCAACGCCCTGTTGTAGCGGATCAGCTTGTCGAGGTAGTCTTTGTCAAACTGGCTGATAACACGGTCCATATACTTACGCCGTTCCTCACTCCCACCGGCGATCAGGTTGCTGTCGAGGGGTGAGATCATCACAACCGGCAACAGGCCTATGTGTTCGGAGAGTTTTTGGTAATCTTTCTTGTTTCTTTTGATGCGTTTTTTCTTGTTCCGGTGGATGCTGCAGTAGATGGTTTCATTGCGCGCATGCCGCTCAAAATGTCCCTGCAATACGCTGAACTCTTCATTGTAGTGGATGTTCTGGCTGTCGACCGGGTTCAGGTAACTCTTACACATCGACAGGTAATAGATGGCATCCAGGATGTTGGTCTTGCCCACTCCGTTGGATCCTACCAGGCAGTTGAGCCTCGGGGAAAAATCTACCTCCAGTTCCTGATAATTCTTGTAATGTGTCAAATAAAGGGATCTGAGATGCATACAAATATTTTAATCCAAAATCCAAAAGGCTGCGGATGATGTCTGCAAAAAATTGATGGCAATTTTACTGCCAAATATTTCCATATAAACGGCAAAAAAATTAGTTTTGCAGATCAAAATCCAAAAATAGACAAAAAACCACAGGAAAAATGAGCAAAAAGAAAAAAGATACCCCACCCGAACAGCTGGAATCGGTAGAAAATGTACTGACCCGTACAGAACAGTTCATTGAGAACAACCAAAAGATCATCACCTCGGTGGTTCTCGCCATTGTAGTGCTGGTAGGAGCTTACCTGCTGTTCAACCGGTATTATATGAAGCCCATGGAAGATGAAGCCAGAAGCCAGATGTTCAGGGCAGAACAGTATTTTGCCCGTGATTCCTTCCGGCTGGCCCTGAATGGAGATGGCAACTACCTGGGGTTCACCAACATCATTGAAGAGTATGGCATCACCAAGTCGGCCAACCTGGCCCATTACTATGCCGGCATCTCTCATCTGAAGATGGGCAATTACGATCAGGCCATCGAGCATCTTGAAGAGTTTGATGTCAACGACCAGATTATAAAGCCCGAGAAATACGGGGCCATTGGTAACGCCTACCTGGAGAAGGGCAACAATGAAGAGGCCCTGGATTATTACGAAAAAGCGATGAACACCGAGGAGAATGCCTTCACCACCCCGTTGTATATGAGCAAAGCCGCCTTTGTCTATGAACAGATGGGTCAATACCAGAAGGCCATTGAACTCTATCGGGACATACAGCAGAAATATCCCAATTCTGCACAAAGCCAGACAGCCGGCAAGAACATAGCCCGGCTCAAGGCCATGGCCAAAGCAAACGAATAATACTGGTCCAACCCCTGAACAACAAAATACAAGATGGCAACCCGGAACCAAAATCTATCACAGGGCTACGATGGAGAGCTGGTGGCTTCAGGATACAAATTCGGCATAGTGGTGGCCGACTGGAACCATGAAGTCACCGACAGGCTTGAGGAAGGAGCTTACCAAACCCTCCTGCAGCACCAGGCAGGTGAAAAAGACATCACCGTCAAACGTGTTCCGGGAAGCATCGAGGTGACCCTCGGGGCCCAGTTCATGGCGGAATACCTGGATCTGGATGCCGTAATATGTCTGGGTTGTGTGATACAGGGAGAAACCAGGCATTTCGATTATGTCTGTGACAGCGTCACCCAGGGCATCACCCAGCTGAACATCAAGTACAACATGCCCTTCATATATGGCATACTGACAACTGAAAACCAGCTTCAGGCCCTGGACCGGGCCGGCGGCAAGCACGGCAACAAAGGCGACGAAGCCGCCCTGGCGGCCATACGAATGGCCATGATGAAAAAGGACCTCTCCTCCCAAGCCCCTTAATCATACTCATTCAGCACACCCCTGCCGATGTAGCTCAGGTGGTTAGAGTGGCTGTTTCGTAAACAGCAGGTCGAGGGTTCGAATCCCTCCATCGGCTCTTCGTCCTTCCCCACATTTAGGCAGGAAAATTTTGAGGTATGGGCCATAATTTGTATCTTAAAGGGTAATTAAACACAAAAAATTGCTGACATATGAGCGTACTCAAAGTCATTGAAATTTTGGCTCATTCTCCCAAGAGCTGGGAGGATGCAGCGCAGAAAGCTGTAGATGAAGCTTCAAAAAGTGTCAAAAACATCAAATCGGTCTGGATCCAGGACCAGAGCTGCGAGGTGGAAAATGGAAAAATCACCGATTTTCGTGTTAACGCCAAGATCACATTCCTGGTGGAACATTAGGGTTTGCAGGGTGAAAGAAAAGTCAGGGGGATGCATCGAACAGCCTTTTAGGTGAACAGGTGCATCCCCCTGTTTTGTTAGCCGAGAAAAAGACCTATGAACAGAAGACACACCGACCTGGGCCATGCCAACATCAACAGGTTGCTGCTGCAACTCTCCCTTCCCTCCATGCTCGCCATGTTTGCCAATGCCATCTACAACATTGTCGACACCATCTTCGTAGGACGTGGAGTGGGTCCACTGGGCATAGGTGCCGTGGCCATTGTACTGCCGATCATGGCCATCGTTTCATCTTTTGCCCACCTGGTGGGAATTGGCACAGGAACACTGATGTCCAGAGAGCTTGGGGCAGGCAGGGGAGAAAAAGTCAACCAGATAGCCGGCAACGGCATGGGCATGATACTTCTGCTGGGCTTTTTTTTTGCGGCAATAGGCGAACTCTTCACCGATCCCATCCTGAAAGCTTTTGGAGCTACCGACGGCATCCTTCCCTATGCCAGGGATTTTGCCCGTATCATCTTCATTGGGATGATCTGGTTCCCATTCAGTGTAAGCACCAGCAATTACCTCAGGGTGGAGGGAAATGCCCGCGATGCCATGAATGCCATGCTTCTGGGCATCGGGGTGAACACCCTGCTGGATTACCTTTTCATCTTCCCGCTGGACATGGGCATAAAAGGAGCAGGCCTGGCCACCATCCTGGGTAAATTCACCACCCTGGTGTACCTGTGGCATTATTTCGCCAGCAAAAAGAGCATCATTCAAGTGAAGCTACATCATCTGCGTCTGAAAAAGCACATCCTCAAACCCACTTTTTCAGTGGGACTTTCAGGATTCGGCCACCGCTCCTCATCGAGCCTGGCCAATGTGGCCTTGAATCACACCCTGGGGTTTTACGGAGGGGATATGGCCATTGCCGTCTTTGGGATCATCTACAAAACAACCTTATTCCTGGGCATGCCGCTTTTTGGTATCAACCAGGGCATGCAACCCATTGTGGGATACAATTACGGAGCTGGCAAACCGGAGAGAATCACAAGGACCATACGCCTGGGGTTCGCCTACTCCCTGGTATACGGTGTACTGGCCATCTCCCTGTTCGAATTGTTTCCGGGCAAAATCTTTTCTCTGTTCACCGACGACACACGGCTGCTGGCAGAGGGAACCCATGCGATGAAAATCATCCTGTCGATGATGTGGCTCCTTGGCATATCCCTAAGCACAACAGGTATTCATCAGGCCATGGGCAAATCGGGCTCCGCATTTGTCTTATCCATCCTTCGCTGGGTGCTGCTGATTGTGCCCCTCATTTTTATACTGCCCCGCATTGGGGGTCTCGGACTGGAAGGTATCTGGCTTTCCTTTCCCATTGCCGACGCCCTGGCAGCCATCACAGCCCTGGTCATACTAAGGCGCACCCTGAAAAACTCCGGGATGATCAAAAGATTATACGGCCGGAAAGGGGAAGGTTACAGCTGAAAGAAAAAAGCTTACAGGTTAAAGGTTGGTGATAGGTTAGAGCTGAAAACGAATGCGCAGAATGGGGTTGTTGTTGTATATCATGCTGGCCTGGTCGTTCAGGTTGTAGAGCAATAAAAAACTCACATAGGCCCGCTGGCCGATTTTCTGGCGCAAACCACCCCCTACAAAGTAATTGTGCATCCAGGCGCGGGAGCCCGAGGAGCCATCATCAAACCAACCCGGCACATTGAGCGCTTCGTACTCCAGGTGGGTCAGCAACTTGCCGTTGAAATCAAAAGGCAGTATCTTGTTCATATTTTCAATGGCCACAAAACTGGTAAATACACTCCCTCCGAAAACATGGCTGCTCGACCTGTTCAGGGTCCCCTCGTTATCGGTTACAAAAAAGCCGGCATTGGAGCGGTTGTTAAAATACATATACTTCAATCCAACACCTGCATCCCAACGTTTGGAGATGCGATATCCAGCCTGGGGTGCTATTTCCACACTTGTACTGAACGAACCAAATGTAGCCCACAGGTAACCGCCAAAATAAAAACGGTCGAGGGTGTCTTCCCGGGACTCCTGCTTTTTATCCTGATAGTCGTTTTCTGAATACCTCACCTGACCATCAGCAACCTGCAAACCGGTAAAAAACAGCAATACAATGACAATGTGTTTGAGCATATCGAAGTAGCTTTGGTGGTATACAAATTTAGACAATCATTGTTTGCAAAGCGACCCTTGAGTAAAAAAAAAGGATGCCCCGAAACAGGACATCCCCGTGTCAGGACATAAAAAAAGGTTATTCGTAATTTTTGCTTTCCTCTTTCTCCTGGAGCACCCGCAGGCCATTTTCGGCCAGGGCCTGCATCTCGTCTTCGCCTGGATAGATAGCTACAGGGGCAATAAAACGCACCATGCTGCGCACATAGTCAACCACCATGGGGTTGTGGGCAATGCCACCGGTGAGAATGATCGAGTCCACCTCGCCATTAAGCACAGAGCCCATGGCACCAATCTCCTTGCCAATCTGGTAGGACATGGCGTCCTGAACCAGTTTGGCTTTTTCGTTGCCCTCGCGGACCATCAGTTCCACCTCATAGGCATCATTCGTGTCGAGATAGGCCACCAGGCCACCCTGCCCCTTGATCATCTTTTTCACTTCCTGGAAAGAATAGTCGCCGCTATAGCAAATCGAGGCAAGCTGCCCCACAGGCAGGCTGCCGGTTCTCTCGGGCGAGAAAGGACCCTCGCCATCCAGTGCGTTGTTCACATCGATCACCTTGCCCTTCTTATGAGCTCCCACAGAGATGCCACCGCCCAGGTGGGCGATGATCAGGTTCAGGTCCTGGTAATCGCGGTCGAGGGATTTGGCATGGCTCCGGGCAATGGCTTTCTGGTTGAGGGCATGAAAGATGGATATACGCTGAAAATAGGGATGACCGGCGACCCGGGCTACATCTTCCATCTCATCGACGACCACCGGATCGGCAATAAAAGCACGGACGTCGGGAAGGGAATCGGCAATATCCCTGGCAATCAGCCCACCCAGGTTGCTGGCATGCTCACCGCGTTTGCCCTCGCGCAAATCTTTAACCATGGCCTCGTTCACTTCATACACACCCGACTCGACGGGCTTGATCAGGCCGCCACGGCCCACCACGGCAGATATCTGATTGACATCAACCTCACTGTCTTCCAGTTCTTTAAGCACCACATCCTTGCGGAAATGAAACTGATCGGTGATGCGCTCGAATTGCTCCAGGTTCTCGCTGGAATGCCTGATGGTTTTGAGAAAAACCGATTTGGTGTTTTTAAAAACTGCAATCTTAGTGGATGTAGATCCCGGGTTAATGGCCAGGATGATGTATCGTTTTTCCATAAATGCACTGTTTTTGTTTTTGTCCGTTACATGGCTGCAGCCAGGGCTATGGACATCATTTTACTTTTTTCTGTATCTGCCCGTGAAGTAAGGACGATGGGCACCTGTGCCCCCATGATTACAGCTGCTGAAGTGCTGCCACCCAGGAACATCAGGGTCTTGTAGAGGACATTGCCGCTGTTCAGCTCAGGGGTCATCAAAATATCGGCATCGCCCGCCACTTCACTGTAAATCTTCTTGTGTTGGGCCGCCTCTTTGGAGACAGCATTGTCGATGGCAAAAGGTCCGTCGACGGTGCAATTCTTGAGCTGGCCGCGGTCGCTCATCTTAGAGAGCATGGCGGCATGTGAGGTGGAATCGATTTTGGGATTGACCACCTCCAGGGGGGCAATAACTGCCACCTTGGGATTGTCAAAACCCAAACCCTGGAAGACTTCCACGGCATTGTTGATCATATCCACCTTCTCCTGAAACTCAGGGGAAATGTTCATGGCCGCATCGGTCACTCCCAGCAGCTTGTGGTAATAAGGCGACTCGATCAGGGCAAAATGGCTGAGGGTTCCTCCCTTCCTTAAACCCTGTTCCTTGTCAAGTACCGCTTTGAGCAAAGGTGCCGTGCTGACGAGTCCTTTCATCAATATATCGGCTTCTCCCTGGCGGATCAAAGCCACAGCTTTTCGGGATGCTTTGGCCGGGTCGGGCTCATGATGAATGGTCATGTCCTGGGTGTCCATGCCCAGGGACCCGGCCAAATCTTCAATCTTTCCCTGGTCGCCTACCAGTACAGGAATGATGATACCCTCCCTGCTCGCCTTGTTTACAGCATCGAGCACTGCACGGTCATCTGCAGCCGCCACAGCCAGTCGCTTGGTGGGTCTATCCCTGGCAATGTCAACCAGTTCATCGAGGTGTTTGAGGTCCATAGGCTTTTAGGGTTTTGGGATTTGTGAGCTTATATCGTGAATGCCGTCACTTCGTGTTGATAAGTTTTTGCGTATCACGGGCAATAACCAGTTCCTCGTTGGTAGGAACGATGATGGCCGTAACGTTAGAATCGTCGGCGGTTATCACTTTCTGTTCACCCCTTACGCCCTCATTTTTGCTGTTGTCGAAACGGATGCCCAGGTATTCCAGTCCAGTGAGCGAACCTTTGCGGGTTTCATCATCGTTCTCGCCGATTCCGCCGGTGAAGACAATGATGTCGACCCCGCCCATGGCTGCGGTGTAGGCACCGATATACTTTTTTACCCGGTAATCATACATTTTGAGTCCCAGCTCAGCTCTCTGGTTGCCTTTGGCAGCTTCATCGCGCACTTCACGCATATCGGGCGAAATGCCTGTCACACCCAGCATGCCGCTTTGCTTGTTGATCATCTTGTTGGCCTGTTCCAGGTCCAAGCCCTCTTTTTCCATAATGAAGGTGAAGGCACCCAGATCGAGGTTGCCCGCGCGCGTGCCCATCATCAATCCTTCCACCGGAGTAAGCCCCATGGACGTATCCACCGATTGTCCCTGGTCGATGGCTGCTATCGAGGCACCGTTGCCCAGGTGACACGTGATGATCTTCTGGTCTGCCATACTGACATTCAGGTGCTTGCAGGCCTCTTCAGCCACATACTTATGGCTGGTGCCATGAAAACCATATCTTCTCACACAATACTTTTCATACATCTCGTACGGGATGGCATACATATAGGCATAATCGGGCATGGTCTGATGGAAAGCGGTGTCGAAGACAGCCACCTGGGGCACCTGTGGCAGCAATTTCTCTATGGCATAGATGCCCTTCAGGTTGTTGGGGTTGTGCAGGGGAGCCAGTGTGCTCAAGGTCTTGATCTCGGCGGCCACTTTTTTGTCGATCACCACACTCTGGCCGAATTTCTCCCCACCATGGGCCACGCGGTGTCCCACCGCTTCAATCTCGTCGAGGGAGGCTATTGTGCCGTATTTATCGCTGACCAGCAGCTCCAGGATGTGTTCTATCCCCTTGGTGTGTTCAGGAACATGATAGTCAAAGACATCTTTGGCTCCATTGTATTCCAGTTTGATAAAGGAATCTTCCAGCCCAATCTTTTCCACAATGCCCTTGGTAAGGACCTCTCCCTGGTCCATATTGAATAACTGGAACTTGATGGATGAGCTGCCGCAGTTAAGTACTAATACTTTCATAATTAATGGTTATTTATCTGTTTCAGAGTTCGTTACTTGGATCCTACTGTTCATTTGCTGCCTGGTTGGCGGTGATGGCCACCAAATTGACTATGTCATCGACCGAACACCCCCTTGACAGATCGTTGATGGGAGCAGCCATGCCCTGAAGCACAGGGCCCGTTGCTTCTGCATGAGCAAGGCGCTGGACGAGTTTATAGGAGATGTTGCCGCACTCCAGGTTGGGGAAGATCAATACATTGGCAGAACCGGCAATGGAGCTGTCGGGAGCTTTCTTTTTACCAACGGCTTCGACCAGAGCTGCATCAGCCTGAAGTTCACCGTCGATCATCAGCCCGGGTTGTTTCTCACGTGCCATCTCGGTAGCCCTGGTAACCTTATCGACCATCTCATGCTGGGCACTGCCTTTGGTGGAGAAGCTCAGCATGGCCACCCTGGGTTCAAAACCTGCAATGGCGCGGGTGGTGTCGGCAGTGGCGACTGCAATCTCCGCCAACTCTTCAGCCGTAGGATCGGGATGTACTGCACAATCGGCAAAGACCAGCAAACCATCTTCACCATATTCCCTGTCCTTGAGGCTCATCAGAAAGGCACCCGAGACGACGCTGATGCCTGGTTTGGTTTTGACAATTTGAAAAGCCGGCCGCAAGACATCGCCGGTGGCATTTTCGGCACCGGCCACCTCGCCGTCGGCATCTCCGTTTTTGATCATCAGGGTAGACAGATAAAGGGGGTCTTCTACCAGTTCTGAAGCCTTTTCGCGTGTAAGTCCCTTATGCTTTCTCAATTCAACCAACAGGTCGATGTATTGTTCCCGTTTGTCATGACTGGCCGGATCTACAATGGAGGCCTGATCTATATGTTTCAGACCCAGCCGGGCGGCAGCCGCTTTTATCTTTTCGGGATTGCCAGTGAGGATGATCTTTGCAAGGCCTTCCTGCAATATTTTGTCGGCGGCCTTTAATGTCCTCTCCTCCAGTGATTCAGGCAAAACGATACGCTTTCCGACTTCCCTGGCACTATCTTTAATCTGCTTTATTAAGTCCATGTTAGTCAATTATTTATACATTTCACAATTTCGCTCGTAAAGATAAACAAATTTGAGCTTTTTGTCTAAAATAAACCATGAAATATGTCAGCCAGATATGTGTTCCACAACAATTACATGGCAAACAGGCAGGGGGGAAGATGGAAAGCTCACGAGGGGTTGTTCCATATCTGCCATGAACGCTCGGCCTGCAAACAAAGCATGCGATAACCGTTCTCCACACGTGCCCGGCGTTTTCGACCCTCCTCTAAAAATGCGGTAACTTCAGGATTGTAAACAAGGTCGAAAAGAAGATGATCCTTGCCAATAGCTTCATAGGGAATACCGGGCTTTTCAGTGATGCGGGGATACATGCCCAGGGGTGTTGTATTGATGATCAGGGTGTGGCGTGCAACCAGCTCGCCCGTAAGCTCGCTGTAGGTCACTGTCTGGCTGGATGAGCCGTCCTTTGACCTGGTGACCCACAACCAGGGGATGCTCCTTTTTTGAAGAACAAAAGCAATGGTCTTCGAAGAGCCGCCTGTTCCCAGTATAAGCGCACTTTTATGCCTGCTCCGGGATAAAAAAGGCTCAAGAGCATTTTCAAAGCCATATGCATCGGTATTATAGCCGGTCAGAAAACGGCGGCCCTCCCCCTCACGTGAAAAGGCAATGGTGTTGACCGCCCCGATGGATCGGGCATCTCCTTCTATGCCGTCGAGATAACCTATTATTTGCTGCTTATAGGGAATGGTAACATTCAGCCCGGACAGGTTGGGTTCTTTTTCCAACAGGCTGGGAAACTGGTCCACCGAGCTGATAGGGAAAAGCTTATATTGAGCATCTATGCCTTTATCACTGAATTTCCTGTTGAAATAATCAGGAGAAAAGGAGTGCTCCAGGGGGTAACCAATAAGGCCAAAAAATTTCATGGACGAGGGGTTTCACTTTTTCCTTCCCTTGCGGTTGAGCCTTTCCACGAAGAATATCAGGGCAAATCCGGCCACAGCCAAAAGGACTCCTTCCATGAACAGGGAGGGCTGGCCTGTATGTGCGGCAAATTCGCCCGGCAGAACATTTTCCTCCACCAGTGGCTGAACCTGGCCGTGGCGGTCGGTAAAAGTCTCGGTGGTAACCTTCCAGGGCCATATCTTGTTTAATGAACCAATCATGAAACCCGACAGGAGGGCGATGGTCAGATCATGGTATTTGCGCAGAAACCATGAGAGCACATTGGAAAAACTGATGAGTCCCACAAGGGCTCCAACGGCCAGCACACCCAGGATGGTCACATCCAGGCTTCCCACGGCTTCGATGACAAAATGATATTTGCCGAGCAACAGCAGGATAAAAGCCCCGGAGATTCCCGGCAGTATCATGGCGCAGATGGCCAGTGCCCCGGAGAGAAAAACAAACCAGTAGGCCTCAGTAGTCTGGGCAGGTGTGAGCAGGGTGATGCCGTAGGCGATGGCCACTCCCAGCATAAGGGCAACCACCTTTGCCGGCTGCCAGCGTCGTATCTTGCCGGCTATATAAATGGCCGAGGCCACGATCAGTCCGAAAAAGAAAGACTCCACCAGGATGGGTACCTGGTTCAACAGGTGTTCCAGCAACCTGGCCAGGGAAAAAACGCTGATCAGGATACCCAGGAAAACGGCACCCAGAAAATTGCCATTGATGGCCATCCAGAAAGCCCTGACCCGTCCGCGGAACAGTATTTTTACACTGCGGGCACCGATCGACCTGATGGAATCGACCAGTTCTTCGTATATCTCCGTAATAAAAGCTATGGTGCCGCCCGATACGCCCGGCACCACATCGGCTGCGCCCATGCCCATACCTTTGAGGGTGAGCACCAGGTGGTCGAGGATTGTTCGTTTCAAAAGTGCTGTTTTTTTTAATCAACCATTCTGCATCTCATCGGGGAGAAACTGGAAAAAAGTGTCTCCCCTGAGGCCAACGCGAAGGGTTTCCAGGGGTATGACCTCCGAGAAGGCAATGTTTCCCAGGTTGACGTTGCTGCCAAAATGCTTAATAAACCATACCTGTTGTGCTTTTTGGGGGGCTTCCCACAAGATGTTTTCCAGTTTTACATGGTGTGATATGTCGTCGATCAATTCCTTCTTGGCAGAGCCATCCTTGTTATAGATGCCAATTGTTCCGCTCTCGCGGGCTTCGGCAATGACTTTACGGCTGCCTGCATCCAGTTCTGAACGCATCATGGAGACCCATTCACCAGGTGTGATCACATCATCCTGCCTTTTGGATCCCACCTCGGAGAGCACATTGAAATCAGCCGAGAGGCTTGCAATATCCTGCAGCTTGTCTTCGTGGATCAAATGAATGGAACCATCGGATATTTCAGCTGTCTGAACGTCAAATTTGCTGAGGAAACGTCGGAAGTCATCAAAAAGGTTACGTATTTTGTATACCTCGTATAAAGTACCGCCAAAATAGGGTTCAATCCCGGCGTCCTTATAGAGTTTCACCTTATCCTCCAGGCGGTTGGTAACAAGAGCGGTTCCAAAACCCAATTTGACATAATCCACATATTCACCGGCAATTTGAACATAATCCTCCACCTGCCTGAGACTCAATCCCTTGTCCATGACCATGGTGATGCCGTTGTTCCGCGTTTTGGTGTCCCGCTCCGGTATATAGGGCAAATTTGCATTCATAAAAATTCAAGTTTTTAAAATATTTGATTCTTTAAGAGTTTTTTTATTTCCTTGTACCTCTTGGCTTCAGGGGCTATGTTGAAAAATTCCTCGTATTGGCTGGCGTCAAGATCCAGGGCCTTTTTGAAAGTCCGCAAGGCATTTCTCAACCGGTCGGTCTTGTAATACAAAGCCGCCAGCCGGTAATGGATCACGGCATGCTGGTCATGCAACTCCAGGCTTTGGATGGTATATTTAAGGGCTTGCTCATACTTCTGGTTGTTAATCAGCTCATTGGTAAACATCAACCAGTGTTGCAGGATTTCTGGTTTGATCTCCACGGTCTTCAAAAAAGCCTTGGCCGATTCTTTATACATCCGAAGCCGGGAATTGATGCGGCCATAGAGGATGAAAAGCTCAAAATCAGAATCATCAAGCAGGGTGGCCCGTTTGGCATAGAACAGGGCATCCCATAGTTGTCCCTGCTCAAAGAGTATTCTTGCTATGCCATAGTAAACCCTTGGGTTGTATGACTCCAGCTTAAGTGCTTTCTGGTAATGTTCCAGTGCCGGTTGATACTTTTCCAGCTCAGAATAGCAGTTGCCCAGGAAAAAGTGAACCTCGGCCGAGCCAGGTTCCTGCCTGAGGTATTCCTGGTAAGCATCTACGGCTTTCTGATACCGGCCGTTGTCTTCGAGCAGCAGGGCCAGGTCAAGCAAAGCATCTGCATATTCCGGATTGATGGCCACGGCCATATCATAGGCTTCAAGGGCGTTCTCTGTTTCTCCCTTTTCATGGTAAAGCTTGCCCAGAGAGTACCAGATATGCTCTGAATAGGGTTCAACGTCGATGTAATTCAGGTAAAAACCGATGCTTTTTTGGATCCTGCCGGTTTTTTCATAACAGTAGGCCAGGTCGTATATCACCAGCAGGTTTTGGGGCTCTATCCTGTGGGCTTCCTTCAGGTATTTGATGGCCTGTTCATGGAGGTCTGAAAACTGAAGGGTTTGGGCAATATTATGCAGCAAATCAAGGGTTTCATCCTGATCGCTTACTTGCTGGAGGGCATGCTGATAGTACCATTCGGCATTTTTTTGATCCCCCAGCAAAAGGTATGCGTGTCCGCATGTAAGGTAGAACTCGTTGTTGGAAGCCTCAAGCCCCTGTATTTCTCGAAGTGTTGAGAGTGCCCGCTGGGGGTTTTTATTTCGCAGGTGGATCTGGGCCTTTTTGATCATCAAGACAAAAGCGTTGGGGTGTAACCGAAAGGCATAACGCACCGCATTCAGGGCTTTGCCTGTCTTGTTGATATCCAGATAATGTTCGATGATCTGCTCAAAATCTTCAACATCGAAATAATAAAATTCCCCCTGCCCTATCATTTGTTCATATTTGGCCAGCAGGTCATCAAACTGGTTGTCGTCAAAATAGTTTGGTCGATGACTCCCTTTCATAAAGCCTCTATTATATTCGGTGTAAATCTATAAATAATTTTGGTACCCACAAGTGACAAAAAAAGAAACCTTATCCACGTTTTGTCAACAGGAAGCTATTGCGATGCAATGGCTTGAAACCATTTCTGGGCCTTTTGTTCGAATTGCTCAATCTCCGGCCACAGTTCGGTATCTTCGAGGCGGGGCTTCAGGCGGGCGATCAGCTCATCCACCTGACGTTTGAAATTCTCCGCCGAACGAACAAACTTAGCTTTTGTCTCCTTCGAGCGGATCTTGCCATACATTTCACGAAGACCAAAGTAAGCTTCGTTCAGCCTGAGAAGATCCATAGCCGCTGGATGCCCGTACTCTGACACCAACACTCTAAGCAGGGTAAGATCGGGCTTGTATTCGCGGGCATTCCACATCCCGGAACTAAGGGTTTTTGCCCTGATCCGGTCCAATGCACCCATGGGTGACAGGTGGGCATACATCCCCCCTGTATTGGCGCCGGTCAAATCATCCGGCAACTGAACGATAAAATGGCGAAACAGGCTGCCCATTCTTGCCTTGCCGGGATAAGCATTTAAAAAGGTCTTCCTGGACAAGGGATGGATCTGCTGGCTGAAAAAGACCGGTTCTTTACCTGTCAGTTTCCGGATGTATGCAGTTTCGGCCGGGTCAATGAGCAGGGGATGCTCCACCGGTCCCGACCACAGAAGATCCACCTCCGGGGGGACCTTACGGAAAAACTCTTTCAGAAACAATTCTCCCCTGCCATGACTCTGAATGATGCAGCGGTTGTTGTGCCAGAAAGGCATGTACCCGATTTCCAAACCATCGCCGGCTCTCTCCGAGATGTTTCGGATCAGCCCGGAATGAATGTCCAAAAGATTGCGATAATGGTTGTAGGAGACACTTTCTTTGATCTCCGGAAGGCAGGAGTCCCGGCCGGCACCTCTGGTTTGGTCCATTCTCAGCACCACACTGCTGAAATGGTGATCCCTGGCATAGTCGACCAGCCGGTTGACGTCTTGTTCAGTTGCACAACCATCGGCATGATCGTCCCATCCCATGCTTTCAGGCAGGCGGGGGCGCACCGACACGCCTGGTGCAAAAAGTTCTCCATCAAGGGAGGCATCACCCAACTGTGCTATATAACTGCGAAGGGTGCCGCTTTGATGCTCCCGGGCCTTTATAAGTATACGGTTAAAACGCTGGCGGGACAGAAAATTAATTTTTTCGCCGTTCTCGCTTGTGGGTTGCCAGTAAATGCCCCTTCGTTCCATATCCGGATAATCGACAATGGCGGCATGATGGTACCGCAGGTTTTCGGCATCCAACAAGTCTACCAGGGTGGTGGTGCCATAATATGTACCAACGGGCTCATTTCCTGCCACGACCACGACAGATTTCTCACTTTCGGGCGAATGGATGAAGTAACCCTGTGGATGGGCTTTCAGCCGGTCATATGGCAGCCGGTCGCGGTATTTCCTTGTCAGGACATTGTCGCCCAGCGAAAAAACCACGGAGGCGTTGGGGATGTTGTCAGCGTCTTGTGTTGCAACGAGCGGTATGTTGTGACGACGGTATTTTTCTGACAGGCCGGCAAGATGTCTTCGCAACATATCTGCTGATTCCCGCACCACTGCACCTGCATCGGGGGCGATGACCACCACAGGATGCTTTTCATACCGACCCGTATCAAAAAGTGGCCAGGCACTCCCGGGTTGCATGTGCTTAGGCTGGGGCACCAGCAGGTCATAGGGTGTAAATGTACTGTCCTGCCAGTCTTTGAGTCGCTCGTAAAGGGAAAAGTTCCGGTGTGTATACCTTAAATCCACATCATCCACCCAGATGGTGCCGGGGCCTTTCAATCCGAAATATATCCTTATATAACGCGGGTTCTCAGGCAGGTCGCCATCGGCAAAAGGAAATTTATGGCTGATGCCCCTTGTACGCATCCATCCCAGGGAATCGATCTTCCAGTAACCCGAAAAAGGAAGGGCTTTAAACTCGTTGTCAAAACGGATACCGGTGACCGGGTTTCTGGCCGCACCACCTATGCGGATCTTGTTCTTATCGTAATAGTATATCCTCACGTTGAGGGCATCCTGCAGACGGCTGCCCAGCCTCCCGGTGTAGGAGGATAGGTCATCCACCCGCAGGGAGTAGTTAAGGCGGTAATTACCGGGTATCACCTTGATGAAATCACTAAGCATACCTGCTCCCTGCTGCACCACCTCGTCAGACACCTCCCGGCTTATTCTGATGGCATGGTCGCCACTGCTCACTTCGCTGGGATGATGGCCTTCCTTGCGCGTGTCCACCCATACGGTGGCATTGCCAATTTCCGTCCAGCCGGGAAGTTCAAAAGTATTGAACTGGTCATTAAAGAAACGCCCCCGTTCAAAGGAAGGATTTAAAACCATGTTACCCGCCTTTAGTTCACTCATGCGCCTGTTTAATGGAATGTTCAGGGGATCGCGGCTCGACCACTGGGCCTTGTTGATGGTAGCCTTATCTTCCTTGGCACAGGAGGCCCACAAAAGCGTCAACATCAGCATGAAAAGAAAACAACGAAATGCTTGCATATGATCCCGGGAAATTGAAGTATGGCACCAGCCCATACACATGGGTTGGATGCAATAAAATTAAGCAATAATTCAAAACAAACCAAACAGCTGACATGTTGATTCTGCTGGAATGTGGGTACACAATATCATGCATGAGGCTGTATGAAAATATCAAGCTTCAGGGTTGCTCCGACATACAGCCTTACACCCTACTGGCCTAAGCCGTTTTCCTGTAGCGCCAGACGGCCAGTGTCAGGCTTATAAAAGCATACACCACCAAACTGTAGAATTCCACTACAATATCGGCAAAGCCCGAGCCTTTAAGCAGGATCATACGAATAACCTTCATCAGATAAGCTATGGGATTGATCACGTTGAGCTTTTCGGCCCATTCGGGCATGCTCTCTGTTGGGGTAAAAATACCGCTCATCAGAATAAACACCAGCATAAAGAAAAAGGTCACAAACATCACCTGTTGCTGTGACTCGGAGATCACGGAAAGGAAAAGACCAAATCCCAGTATCACCAGCAGGTAGACCAGGGTGAATCCAAAAAGCAAGGCCAGGCTCCCGACAATGGGGACATCAAAAATGATCCTACCCAGGAACAAACCAAAGGCCAGTTCAAAAAGGGCGATGATCAGGAAAGGGACAAGTTTGCCGACGATAAACTGGTATTTGCGTATAGGGGTAACATTGATCTGTTCAATGGTTCCCATCTCCTTTTCGCGGACAATGTTCATTGCCGTCAGAAACAGGCTGATGATGGTCACCAGTATCACCAGGATACCCGGCACCATATAAATCTTATAATTCATCTCCGGGTTGTACCAGTAGGAATAGACCACATCGAGAGGTGCCGTGGCATGGGCGGTTCGGCCCTGCGACCATTCCACTGCGATGTCCCTGTTGTAGCCGGATATGATTCTCGAGGAGTAGGCATTGATCAAGCCGGCAGCGTTGCCGTTGATGGCATTGATCATCAGCTGTACTGGGGCATGGCCGTCATTGTGCAGGTCATGCTCAAAGTTTTGCGGAATGTGGAGGATCAGTTCCGCCCTGTCCCTTAGCATTTTATCATAACCCTGATCCACCCGGAATGAGCGGTCGACGATGTTGTAAAAGGGAGAAGCCTCGAACTTATCCACCAGCTGCCTGGATGTAGTGGAAAGGTCCTTGTCGGCAACAAACACATCGATGTCCTTCATGTCGAAAGTAGCGGCATTGACCAGTATCAACAGCTGGACAAAAGGCAGCACGATGATCATGGGCAACATGGTCCGGTTGCGCAGGATCTGTATGAATTCTTTCTGTAATATGAACAATATGGTTCTCATGGCACAGGAGCTTCTATTCAAGTCGTATTCTGAAGTTCAGTATGCTCAATCCTATAAAGGCGGCTGTCATACCCAGCAACACCAGGGTCTCCTTCCAAATGAAAAGCAATCCGGTACCTTTTATCATAATGCTCTTTATCAGGATGATAAAATATTTTGCCGGGATGATCGTGCTCAGCCATTGAAGGGGCCAGGGCATGTTTTCAACGGGGAAGATGAACCCCGATAGCAGCATGGTTGGCAGGAGCAGTGCAAACATGGAAACAAACATGGCCACCTGCTGGGTGGGACTCACCGTTGAGATAAAGATCCCCAGGGAAAGGGCCATGATGATGTACAGGAGGGTCTCTGCCAGCAACAGCAGGATGCTCCCGTGGACCGGCATGCCGAATACCAGGTAACCCAGGGCCAGGATGACCACGGCGTTGAGGAAAGCCAGCGAGACATAAGGGGCCACTTTGCCTGCTATGATCTGGATGGATTTGAGAGGTGAAACCAGCAGCACTTCCATCGTGCCCATCTCCTTCTCCCTGGTAATGCTGATGGAAGTCATCATAGCAGTCACCAGCATCAGGATCAGGGCCATGGTGCCGGGGACAAACATATAGACGCTTTTCAGCTCGTTGTTAAAAAGCATCCTGGGTTGGGCCTGTATCACCGGCATATCACCACTGCTCACCCTGATTTGACGGGAATAGTCACCGATAATGCCGGCGGTATAGCTTTGAAGCAGGTTGGCCATGTTGGCATCGGTGGCATCCAGCAGTATCTGTACCTGGGCGGAACCTTCATTAGTGAGTTTCTCATCGAAGTTGGGTTCAAAAACGATGACCTCCTTTATGTCGCCCTGTTGAAAGATCTCCTTGATTTGATCGCCACTTTCAATGCGCCTGGACAGTCGAAAATAGCCGGAAGAGAGAATCTTGTCGGTTATCTTACGGGTTACGGCATCCTTCGACTGATCGTAGATGGCTATGCGGGCTTCCTTAATTTCGTTGGTGACCACGTATCCAAAGATCAGTATCTGGGCCACCGGCATACCAAAAAGTATCAGCAACGTCCTTCTGTCGCGGAAAATATGGATGAATTCTTTTTTTACAAATCCCAAAAAGCGTTTCATGTGATGGTATTTAAATATATTTTTTGCTTGCCCAGGCAAACCTTCTCCATCGCTGATCGATCAGGTCGGTTTAGCGAGCCTTGTTATGCAAATGGCACCACTTCCCTAAAGACGGACATTACAAACGCCGAAGGCTTCTTTTCACAGCCTGTCAGCGTGCTATTTGAACAAAAACCTCGTTCATATCTCCCGCACCATAAGCCTTTTTAAGGTTGGCTGGGGTGTCCAGTGCTTCTATCCTTCCACGGTCCATGATGGAAACCCGGTCGCAATATTCGGCCTCATCCATGTAGTGGGTGGTGACAAAAACCGTGACCCGGCGGGAGGCTGTTTCATATATCATCTCCCAGAACTGACGTCGGGTGATGGGATCAACCCCGCTGGTGGGCTCATCCAGGAAAACAATGCGTGGCTCGTGCATGATGGCAATGGAAAAAGCCAGCTTCTGCTTCCAGCCAAGGGGAATGTCAGAAATTTTCTTGTTGATGGCATGGTAAAAGTTCAATTTCTCCAGCAGAAAGGCGGTGCGCTCCCTGATTTTTCTTCTTCGCAGCCCGTAAATACCAC
>CAJXLE010000003.1 GCA_913055895.1 uncultured Bacteroidota bacterium
ATCCATGGCTTCGATGATGCGTTTTTTGGGTATGGGACCAAAAATGCCGTACTGGTTGTTGACCGATGGCATCAGGTAGATGGGCTCGGCACCCGAGATGATGATCCCGTAGTGAACCGATTTGTGACAGTTGCGGTCGAGCAGTATGGCATCACCCGGCTTCAAAAGGGTCTGTATGAGTACCTTGTTGGAGGTGGACGTGCCGTTGGTCGAGAAGAAAGTGTAACGCGAATTGAAAGCCCTGGCTGCCTGTTCTTCGGCTTCCTTGATGACACCACCGGGGTGGAGCAACGAGTCCAGCTCGGGTACCGAGACCGACACATCAGAGGTGAAAAGGTTTTCCCCGAAAAAATCGTAAAACTCCCTGACATAGGGGGAGTTTTTCACCGAGTTGCCCGAGGCGTGCCCCGGAGTGTGCCACGAGTCCTTGGCTTTTTGGGCATACTTGACCAGGCGCTCATAAAAGGGGGCGCTGCGCTTTTCCTTCATCTCTGCCTGTATCTTGCGGACAATGTCGTCGTAGACATCCTCGCCCTTGAAGAAGTAGCCGTTGATGATGCCGCCGCTCGTCAGGCTTTGGCTGTCGGTGATGTGGGTGTAGAGGAAGAGGGTCACCTCGTGGCGCAGGGCCATGAAATTTCTGAAGATCTCCAGTCCCGAGATCGTTTTGTCGCTGTTTTCACTTACGGGAAGCTCCCACTCAGAAAGGACCACATGAATGCTGCCGTCTTTTTTGAGAAGATCGCAGGCTTTTTCATAGTTCAGGCAGCACGTGATGTTGAGTCCCCGCTCTTTTAATTCACGTGTGCTCTGCTGAAGGGAATCGGCCTGGCTGTCGACCAGGAGTACCGAATAGTTCATTTGGGTCATCGTGCGTTCGTTCTTATGAAAGGCAGCAAAGCTATAAAAACATTTTCTCAGGAAGGCATTTTTCTGAGCTGATTTTCATCAGTTAAAATGAAATAAAAATTCCCGGCCGTGGTGCCCGGGGATTTTACAGATCGAAAATCAACCAAGTTACTCTGACGTTGTGGATGCAGATGGGTCTTTTTAACCGAGGTTCGAAAGGGATGTGAATTTGATTTTTTCCTCAAAATTGATAATTTGCATGTCGCTGAGAACCGGTTATGGCCTGAGGGCAATAGCAGGTGACCAGGTGACAGAACCGACGGATAAACACTGAATCGTACCAAATGCCCAAGCTATGAGAAATTTGTTGTTCAAGCATTTTTTTGTAAGCGTCTTTGTGCTTCTTATTATTCCTGGTCAGGCCTCAGGTCAGGACGATGATCCTTATTCGGAGGAGGTTGCCCTTTTCCGGGAATTTGTTAAAAAACAGATGGAGGCCGATCACATTCCCGGTCTTTCGGTGGGCTTTTACAAGGACGGTTACCAGTGGAGCGAAGGATTCGGCTATGCTGACCTGGAAAATGATGTGGAGGCCACACCACATACGGCTTACCGCCTGGCCTCCAATACCAAGTCGATGACTGCGCTGGCCATCCTGCAGTTGCAGGAGGAAGGCAAACTCAACATCGACGATCCGGTAAAAAGATACGTACCCTACTTTCCGCGGAAGAAATGGGACATCACCATACGCCAGGTGATGGGCCATATAGGTGGCATCAGCCATTACCAGGATTACGAAGAGGAGGGCTACATCAAGACCCACAAGGGTACCCGCGGGTCGCTGGCGATCTTTGATGGGTTTGAGCTGGTGGCCAGGCCTGGAACCGAATACAATTACAGCAGTTATGGCTACAACCTGCTGGGTGCCGTGGTGGAGGGTGCCGCCAATAAGCCTTTTGGCGACTACCTGCGCGAAAAGATCTGGGAGCCCCTCGATATGGACAACACCTGGATGGACGATCCGCACCGGATCATACCCCACCGGGCCGACGGCTACCGCCTGGTTTTCGGTGAACTGAAAAAGTCGGAGTTTGTCAATGTGAGCAGCCGTTTTGCCGCCGGCGGCACTCGTTCCACTGTTGTCGACATGCTCAGATATGCACGTGGTCTGAATGAGCAAAAGGTGCTCTCAAAGCAGAGCACCCGTATGATGGAAACCACCATGAACACAGCCGACGGTATGCGAACCGACTATGGCATGGGTTGGCACATAGCCCCGGTCAACGGACATTTCCAGGCCTACCATACCGGTGGGCAGCCCGAAACCCGCACCATGCTCATGCGCTTCCCCACACGTGATTTTGCCATTGCCCTGGCCTACAACCTGGAAGGCGGCAGCCTGCGTTCCATTGCCAGGCGGCTGTACCAGCTGGTCATGGATGAAGGGTGGAACGTCAGGCCTTTTACCGGCCACCGCTACGACGATGCCCTGCTGGAGGGTATGTGGGAAATATACAATTACGGGATGGCTTATTACGACAGGCGCAGCAAGCCCCGCAACACCGACCCGGAAGATATGCAGCAGATGTTTGATTTCCTGAACAACACCCTGAACCCCGACAAGCTGAAGGAAGATTTCGAGAAGGTGGAGAAGAAGATTCATGTGGGCCGTCACCCCAAAGCCCAGACGGCCTATGTGCGCATTGGCTCGTATATGGTGCACAAACTCGTCCAAAAGTATGGCAGGGAGCGCCTGGAGTATTATCACAAGCAGGGTGCACCGGCTTTCTTTTCCGATTACCTCAAGCTTAGTGCAGAAGAAGGCCACCGCTGGGCAGTGAATGAGGCTATGAAGGAAAAGATCCGGCAATACCACGGTGAGTGGTCGCAGACCTGGAACAAGTATACCCGGCAGCTTTATATTGGTTCGTGGAGCGAGCTGGGTTCCATCCTCGACAGGCTCAGAAAGCAGGCCGAGGGCAAAACGCTTCATCCCGACTATACCTCGGTGTTGGCTGCTGCCCTTTTCGATAAAGCCATACAGGAAGGTCCCGCCTCCGTCCTACCCCTGGCGGAGGATTTTGCTTCACTGTATCCCGAATCGGCCATCCCCTATGTGATACACGGCAACCTGGCTGCTATGGCCGGCAGGGCCGACCACGCCGAATCCCTTTACCGGCAGGCCCTGGATGCCGCGGTCGACCGCCATGCCGTCGGTGCAGGGCTGCTTAACCATTATGCAGGAAAACTGTTTGAGAACGATAAGCTTCAAAAAGCCCTGGAACTGGTTGATGTGGCACGACGCATACATCCCGGCAACGGACGGCTGCTGGATACACGGGGCGACATCTATGCCGAGATGAGCAGGCGGGCTTACCGCGAAGCACTCAGAAAAAATCCCGGACTTGAGGAGACCCATGAGGAGCTGAAGGAGCTGGAGCAGTAAAAAGCCGGGGTGGCCCGGTTGGTAAAAGCTATGCAGTGGCCGGACCAGTGCTTGTGTACTAGAAGTCAAACTGGTCGGTGATCCTGGAGGGATTGAGCAGGTCAAACTTGAGGTGGAAACGGATTTTTTCCCCGTAACGGGTGTTGATCAGGTCGCTGGCTTTCTCAAGGTTGTTGCTGGCTGCAACGGGAAAGTAGATGTCGAGCAGCTCAATGAAAGAGAACTTGATGCCGGTCTCGAAAGCCCAGTCGTTGTTGCTGAGGTCAACATTCATGGGTTGGTTGTTGCCAAAAGCACCCAGGTGGGCATAAGCCTGCAAGGGTATGTTTCGCAGCAGGGGAAGCGATGAGCTGATGTTCAGGCTGGTCAGCCATTCGCGTGTCCTGCCCAGGTTTGAATAAAGGGCAAAAGCTCCTTCATCCGGATAGAACTGCTGTGCCAGGAACTGGTTGCCAACCTCGTTGCCGGGCTGCTCAAAACGGCCCAGGAAAGTACGGTTGTAGGTGTAATCATCCATCCCGCTGCTTCCGCTCAGGTGGTAAGCATAAAACCAGGGAAGGTCCTCCTCCCTGTGAAGGAAGGCGCCTCCGAAAAAACGGATGTTCAGTCCCTCGTTGCGGTAGTACGACAACTTATAGCTGGCCTCGAGGGAGCCTTTCAGAAAGTCGCCTCCATATTCAAGCTGCGCATTCAGGCTGTGGGGGTTGATGCTAAGAGCGCTCCTGTCGTAGGTCAGGCTCAGTTCATGAAACATCCGGTATCCTTGTCCTCCGTTGCCCGCGACAAGGTCTTCTATCTTCCTGGCCCGGGTGAAAGCATAGTTCAGTTCTGTCTTTCCCCGTTTACGGGGCTCCTGTTTATTGAACCTCAGCTTGAGCTCGCCACGCAGGCGGTTGTATGACAGGTTGTTGTCTTCCTGGTAGCCATACTGCTTGCCGGAAAAGCGCAGCCTGACACGTTGAAAGGTCTGTTCGGGGTACAGGGTGAAGTTCAGCTGTCCCTGGCCCGACAGGTCCTTGCGGGAGGTGCTGTACAGGGGCGATAAGAAATAGTTGAAATGGTCGGGTGGCAGAAAGGCTTCGTAGAGGGTGACCCCCGCCATGGTCTTGTCGTAATAGTTCCAGCCCAGCGAGGGTGCCACATGTACCTGCGTGAAGCGGGGATTGTTTACCAAACCGAGAAACTCTATCTTCAGGGGTTCGGTCTTTTTAAACAGTCCCCCGGAGCGCAGGGTGTTGTTGTGCCGGTAGAGTTCAAGCATTTCCTGGTTCGGGTCGATGCGGTAGAGGTCCACCTCATCGCCCGGTATATCGAGCCACTGCTTTCCCTTAAAACCATCATACCACCGGGTGAAGATTGTTTTTCCGTCCCTGATGCCCCCTATGACAAGGGGTGCAGCTATCTCTCCCCGGTTGCTTACCAGCAGCCTGTTGCCTTTAACACGCTTCAGCGTGTAATCGATCTTTTTTGATGTGCCCACCACAGAGTTAAAAAACCAGTCCAGGGGCCGGTCGGTGTTTTTTTCAAAAGCCTCCTGCAGATCTTCGGGGTAGGGGTGTTGGAATTTCCAGGTATGGACAAAGTGGCGCATGGCCTGGTCGAAGGTTCGCCGGCCCAGGTAACCCTCCAGGTGTTCAAAAGCCAGGCCTGTCTTGCTGTAGGGGATGGAGCCGTAGTTGAGACCGGTGAAACCGGCCGAAGAGGTGTTGGTGGGTTGATCCTTGTTTTGCCGGGCAGGGATCAGGTACAACAACTCATGCTGATGGCGGTAATTCATATGTTCAATGCCCAGGATGCCTGCCAGTCCGCTGCTCATGCCATAAGTGTCATACAGCTTCAGGTTGGGATAGCGGGCATCCATGTACCTGATCTCACTGAAAGTGTTGATGCCCTCATCCAGGAAGGGGTACCTGCGCTCGTTGAATCCCAGCATGCCGTAAAACCAGTTGTGGCCCACCTCGTGCATGATAACAGTCTCAAGCATCCTTGGTTCCTGGGTGTGGCCAATGGCCGTGATGGTGGGGTATTCCATGCCGTTGCCCCTGGAGCCGGCCGCCCCCAGGATGGCGGTGCAATTGTCCCAGGCATAGTCGCCATACCACCTGGAATAGTGATCAATGGCTTGGTTGATATAATTGGTGGCGTTTCTCCACATTTCGGCCTGGTCGTTGGTGAAAAAAGCCCAGGTCTTGACATGCCGTCCGGAGCGGGGCAGTTTGACAGAGTCGAGCATCACGTGGTAACGTTTGTCGGCGAACCAGGCAAAATCATGTGTGCTGTCGATGGTGTAGCTGATGGTCTTGGTTTGATCCGATGAAGCGGGAAAATCCATGTCGCCGGGGTCGAAGGAAAACTGCCCTTTTGTGTCGAGGGCTTTGTTTTTAAGCCATTCTTTTTCAGATGGTGTTTGCAGGCTACCTGTGGCAGCCACCACATAATTTTTGGGCAGGGTGATGGACACTTCATACCGCCCATATTCGGAATAGAACTCTCCCATGTCGCGATATGGCATGGCGTGCCATCCCCGTTGGTCATAGACGGCAGGTTTTGGGTACCACTGGGTGATCTTGTACGACTGGCCGATGTGTCCGAGACGCGAGGTAACACCCAGGGGTATCTTCACGCGGAAGGGAGTGGTGATGGTGATGGTTTCGCCGCTTTCCAGGGGTTCGTTCAGTTCGATGGTACACACATCTATGTGATCGGGGTGGTGGTCCCAGTCAACAGGCTTTCCGTCGACGCGGAAACGGAGTGAGTCGATGTAACCGCGCTGATCTTCCAGCCGGAAAAGGTAATGTTTGCCATCATTGCGAAACTGCTCCCTGGCCAGTGTGGTTTGGTTGTTTTTGTAGGCATTGGGCCAGAGGTGAAAATGGATTTTGTCCAGGGCTTCGGGGGCATTGTTGGTGTAACGGATCTTCTCAAAGCCCCGCAACATATGATCCTGGTCGTCCAGCCTTACCCGGATCCGGTAGTTCACTTCCTGCTGAAAATATTCCTGGGCAGATGCGTGGAATGGAGTCAACAGGACGGGTGCCATCAGCAATACAACAAGAGCAAGGGTCCGCATCATTTTCTCAATCATCAGATTCCTGGTGTGTACCGTATAATTAATGGGTCCTTTCCAGACCGGGTGCTTTTTCGCCGGCTTCAACCTGGATGGGCAGGATGTTCTGCCGTGGCGGAAGGGGGCAGGTGGCGTATGGCGTGAAGGCACAAGGGGGGTTGTAGGCCTTGTTGAAATCCAGGTGGGTGATGTTGTCCCTATTGGGACCTTCCACCACCAAAAACCTGCCGCCGCCATAGGTCGTTTCGGCGTTGGTGTCATCGCCGAAAACCACGAAAAGGCTCTCCCTGCTTCCTGTGGGATGAAGCGTGTATTGTTTGTTCCGGTAGGTGAAGCGAAGCTCCCCGGGCGACTCATCCTGGTAAGTGCCCCCCAGCACGTTGGGGATGGTGATGGATTTGGGTTCCTCATAGGGCTTAAAAGTGGCCCGGATTCTCCAGTCCGGCTTGACCGGGTAAGCCGGTATGCTGTCGAGTTTATCCAGCAGTGGACTTTCCAAATCGCGAAGCCGGATCCCGTGCTGATCGCCCCTTTTGATCACGTACCACCGCAGGGGGCCGTGGGAGAGGGTGGTGGCTTTACCCGAGGCATCGCTTTTCAGTTTCATCGTGCCCTGTACCCTTTTGCTCTCGTGCATTACCTGTACATTGCTGTGGGGTGTGAAACGGATCTGGCCGTTGTTTAACTCAAGGGTGCCCAGGCGCTTCGGGGCTTTGGGAGGGAAAACCACATCCCGCGTGGAATCGCTGCCCAGGGTGTTGGCCCCCTCGTCCAGCCAGTATAAGCCTGCCAGGTTGAGCCAGCCGTCGGGCGACTTGAGGTTGTCCAGGCGCTGCTCTCGCCAGTCACGGACCTTGCTGACATAATCGCCGCCTGTGTCCTGGCCGGAGGGTTGCTGACACTGGAAAAGCCCAAAGGGCAAACAAAGCAATATGGTGAGAATCCCGAGATTTTTCATAGAAACATTGGTCCTGCAGCCTTTATTCCATGGCCTCCCGTATCTTCGATGCGATCTCTTCAAATTCTTCCCCGGAAAGCTTGAGCTTGGGCTGGGTGAAGCTGGCATCAATCTCTTTGTTTAGGGGTATCAGGTGTACATGGGCATGGGGAACCTCCATGCCAAGCACCACAACGCCCACGCGCCTGCACTCGACAGCCTTGTCAATGGCCCGGGCTACCTTTTTGGCGAAGACCATCATCCCGGCTATGGTGTCGTCGTCAAGATCAAAGAAATAGTCGACCTCGGCTTTGGGCACCACCAGGGTGTGACCTTTTTTTAGCGGGTTGATGTCGAGGAAGGCATAGTAATTCTCGTCCTCCGCTATCTTATAGGAAGGAATCTCTCCGTTGATGATTTTTGTGAATATGGATGCCATGAAGTTTTGTTTTTAAATCTTTATCTCCATTATTTCAAAGGGTATGATGCCGTTGGGCACTTCGATGTCCACCACATCACCAACCTCTTTGCCCAGCAGGCCTTTGGCAATGGGCGAGGAAACTGAGATCTTTTTCTGTTTCAGGTCGGCTTCGCTTTCTGAAACAATAGTGTATTCCATGACGGCATTGTTTTTCTTGTTTTTGATCTTCACCTTGTTCATGATTTGAACGGTGTTGGTGTCTATTTTTGATTCATCCAGTACCCTGGCGTTGGCAATGGTGCTTTTGAGTCTTTGAATGCGCATCTCCAGCATGCCCTGTTCTTCTTTGGCAGCGTCGTATTCGGCATTCTCCGAAAGATCTCCTTTATCTCGTGCTTCGGCAATCTGCTTTTTAATCTTCGGCCTTTCTACTGTTTCAAGCTGTTTGAGCTCTTCCCTGAGCTTGTTCAGGCCTTCTTCGGTAACATAAGACATTTTGGTCATTTTTCTCTCCTCTTTAACAAATTTCTTAATACTTTTAAAACACTGACTGAGTGAAACCTGCCCCATGGGCCGGGGAAGTTTCACCCAAAAAAGAACGAAAAAGAAATCCGCAAGAGCAAGAGCGAGAACGGAAATCTTTTTCAATCACAAAGGTACACAAAATAATCACTCAATTCCAATACGAGCGAAGCCATAGATTGGTTTCACCCTCATGGTTCAGTGGTATTTCCGGTTTAGAATTTCGGAATAGATGATGCCTTCCTCCACATCGAAATCCTCCCGGATGGCATCTATCCTGCTTCTGCCAGGTGTTTTTCTTTTCTTTTTTTTATAGCCCTGCCCGGGAGCTTTTTTTGCCGCGGGCTTGTCTTCATGGCCGGGCTTTTCTTCCTCTTTTTCGTCTTGGTTTTCAGACGATTCCTGGTGTTTGCGGAGGACGGCCTGCTTCTTTTCTTCCACTGTGTCTCCTTCAGGAAAATGATATTCATCATCCTGCCACCACCTGCTCTCATCACTTTCAGCGGCTGCCTCCCTTGCCGGCCTCCCATCACCATGCCCGCCTGAATCCTCTTGTGAAGGGACAGTTGCTTGTCCGCCGTCGTTACTTTCCACATTGAACGATGCGGCCCTTTTCTTATTGCCTTTTTGCTTTCTTGATGAGGAAAAAAGGGATATGATACCCGAGGCCACGATGATCAGTAAGGGGATAAGCTCTTCCATGGCAATGCATTTAAATTGAGGGCTTGGTTAACGATAAAGTCCTTCATCAGGGCGGTCGAACCATTCTATGACATCTTCAAACCAATCGCCGATGCGCTCAAAGATTGAAGGTTTTTCCTCTTTCATGTTCTGGTTTCTCCACTGCTCGGCCTGGCGGGCATTGTAATCCATCCACTTCTGGACATTCTGCGGTTGCCTTTCATAGTGTTTCTCGATGAATTTTTCCCGCGCTTCCTGGTACTCTTTTTGATGTTTCTTGTTGATTCTTTTATTAACTTTGTCCGATCGTTCATTGGCCTTTTGCGGCCGGGTCAGGCTGCAACCGGCAGAGCTTATTACAAGCGCAACGATCATCAGGCTGCAACCGGCCTTCTTGAAAAATTGTTCCACCATAAATTAAAAGAATTTTCAAGATGCCTGCTAAAAAAACAAAGATAATATATTTTTTGATTCTTCCATGGTTTTTGTTTCTATTACAGGGCTGTGAGGATGACCGGCGGCCATTCCCCTATGTGCATGTCAATGTCACCTTCGACATCTCCACCCAGCTGAACAACCTGCAAATAGGTCAATACATCATCAAAGATGACAAGGACACTTATGGATACGGGGGACTGATCATCTACCGTTCGGGAAGAAGCACTTTTTATGCCTTCGACCTGGCATGCCCCTTTAGGCCCCAGAACAAATGCCTTTTGAAGGAGGACGACACTTTTGACAACCTGATGAAGTGTCCCTGCTGCGGCTCCAGTTACCAGCTTGCCAACGAGGGCAGGCCTTTCAACGGTCCTTCCACACAACCCCTCAAACAATACGAAGCCTTTTACATAGAAGCTTCCAACCAGTTAAAGGTTACCAACTGATTTACAGGTGGCGATCCGTCAGTTCCATATGCTTGCCGGATGAATTGGGAAAGGAGGCATTGGCCCTGTGCAGGGTGCCATGCCAGAATGGTCATTTCCTTGTTTAATATTAATGGTTGGAGTTCCCGAGAATTTTTTTTGCCCGCTCTTTGTCCTTGTGCAGCTGTTCGGTCAGTTCATCGACCCCCGCAAACTTTTTCTCATCGCGGATGCGCTCCACGAAATGCACCATGATGTTTTGGTCGTAAATATCATCCTGGAAATTAAAAAGGTGGGCCTCGATTGATTTGTGGTGCCCGTGGCTGTCGACCGTCGGCCTGTAGCCGATGTTGAGCATGCCGTTGTGCCATTTCCCGTTGACCGTGGCCCTGATGGCATACACCCCGTCGCAGGGAATCAGTTTATAGGGATCGCTCACTTCGATGTTGGCCGTGGGGAAACCCAGCTTCTTGCCTATGCGCCGTCCGCCGGTCACATGGCCCTTAAGGAAATACTGGTATCCCAGGTAGTCGTTGGCTTCCTGCAGCCTTCCCTCCAGCAGGGCATTGCGAATGATGGAGGAACTGATTTTAACAGGGCCTTCCATCTCCGCCCCGAGCCTTTCCACCTGGAAGTTGTAACGGATGGAGCAGGATTTGAGGTCGTCGAAACCACCTTCCCTTCCCTTGCCAAAGGCATGATCATGGCCTATCAGCAGGCGGTGGACCCCGATCTTTTCCACCAGGACCGATTCAATGAATTCGCAGGCCGACATGTTGCTGACTTCCCGGTTGAAAGGCAGAACCACCAGGTGGTCGATGTGCTTTTTCTCCAGCAGGATCTTTTTCTCATCCAGGGTGTTGAGCAAAAGAAGCTTATCGGCGTCTTTGTTCAACACCAGCCGGGGATGGGGCCATAGTGTCAACACCACCGACTCGCCTCCCACCTCGGCGGCTTTTTCAACCAGCTGCCAGAGGAGGCGGTAATGGCCGCGGTGCACTCCGTCGAACACACCTATGGTAACCACCGGCCTGTGGGCACTGAATGTATTTAGATCGTTGTGTACCTGCACGTGTAAGGTGTTGATGATTATCCGGGCAAAGGTATAAAATACAAACGAAAAGTTTTATCTTCGTCTTTTGAAAGATGGATTGCTGTGACCCGTAGAAAAAAGCTGCGGGTTTGTTTCTCCCAATGGCTTCAGGAAGCCGACCCGAAAGATAGGTATCATGCGGCCGGGGAAACGGGATCATGTTTCCACAGAAAATTTGTGTTTTTGGTTCATATTGGGCGGATAACAAGAGCAGGCCCTCCATCGTTGGTTTAAATAATCCAAATACAATTGTACCATTCGTAAATTATGACAATCATGAGAAATTTATGGCTAACAGCACTCGTGCTGGTGATTCTGCAGGCATGCGGCGGCAATTCCAATGAGTTTACCATCAACGGTGAAATGTCCAATGCATCGGGGGAAAAGTTTTACCTGGTGGAGCTTACCACCGACGGGACCAATAAGGTGGATTCGGTCAGTGTGGGGGAAGACGGCAATTTTACCTTCACCGGTTACACCAACGTCGCCAGGTTCTTCCTGGTTCAGGCCGATCCAAGAAATTCCGTCACTCTGATCGTGGAGCCGGGTGATGAGATCAAGCTTTCAGGCGACCTCAACAAACTGGGCGAAAACTACCAGGTGGAAGGTTCCGAAGGATCCCGGGAAATTATGAACCTTAGAAGACGCCTGGAGCAGACCATTGCCAACCTCGACTCACTGGGCAGGATATACCGGCAAAACCAGGGCAAAGAGAACGCCGGCGATCTGAGGTCGCGTCTTAACGAACAATCCAGAAAGATCGTGGAGGAACAGAAAGCATACACAAAGGATTTTATAGACCGCAACCTCAACTCCCTCTCCAGCCTTATGGCCCTTTACCAGCAGATCGGGCCACGCAGCTACGTGTTGAACCCAAAGGATGATTTCAGCTATTATGAAAAGGTTGATTCGGCATTGATGGCCAAGTATCCCAATGCTGAACCCGTCAAATCCCTCCATTCGCAGGTTCAGGACATGCGCAAAAGGATGGAGTCTGATGCCGCCAGCAAAAAACGTCTGGCCATAGGCAACGAAGCTCCGGAAATAGCATTGCCCAACCCGCAGGGTGATACGGTGAAGCTCTCCAGCTTGCGGGGCAACTATGTGCTTCTTGATTTCTGGGCTTCCTGGTGTAAGCCCTGCCGCGTGGAGAATCCCAACCTGGTGAAGGCCTATAAGCATCACAGCGACGAAAAATTCGAGATATACCAGGTGTCGCTTGACAAGAAGCGACAGGCCTGGGTGGATGCCATCGAAAAGGACAACCTCGACTGGTATCACGTGAGCGACCTGGAATTCTGGAATTCTTCAGCCGCGCAGACATACAACATACGGAGCATACCTGCCAATTACCTTCTCAACAAGAAAGGGGAAATCATCGATAAGAACCTGCGGGGCGATGACTTGCAGGCCAGGCTGAATGAATTGTTCTCAAAATGATCATTTTCTGTTCACAAAAGCCACCGAGGCATCTCTTTTATTATCTTTGACCGCCAGTACCTGTAAGGCAAAAAGAAGAAACGTCCCCCGCCCATCGCGGGGTACGTTTCATGTTTCATCTGAGCAATGAATTGAAAAAAAAGACCATCGCATGAAAAAGCTAGTCACCGCCATTTTTGCTGTTTTGCTTTTTGGTTGCGCCCCCGACAACCAATACACTGTTGAAGGCACCATCGAGGGAGCGGATGAAGATCAGCTGGTTTACTGGAAGAAAAAAGGAGTTGAAGGCAACACCCTGCTGGATTCGGCCAGTGCAGATGAAAACGGGCACTTTGAGTTTAAGGGCCGCATCGATTATCCGCAGTTTTTCAATTTAACCTACCAGGATCGTTTTGCCACCCTGCTCATCAAGCCCGGGGAAGATGTTCGCTTGGAGACCCGCGCCGGGGATTTTCACGATTACACCGTGAAGGGTTCACCTGGCTCACAGGATGTCAGGAGGCTGCAGCAAAGGCTTCGCAGGACGAAGAGTAAGATGGATTCTCTCACCAGCAGGTATGAGCAGAAGGGTGAGCAGCTTAGCAACGAAGAGCGGGAACGGCTCAACGAGCAATACCGCCAAATACTGAACCGGCAGCGTGATTCATCGGTGGCTTTCATCATCAACAACTTGAGATCACTGGCCTCCATCATGGCATTGTACCAAAAGGTGAACGACGACCTTTTTGTGCTCTATAAAAACAGCGACCTGCAATACATCAAGCTGGTAGCCGATTCACTGCAGGAAAAATACCCGCAGTCGCAGCATGTTAAAGCGTTGGTGGCCAACAAGGAAGATCTGATGAAGAAATACAAAAACCTGGAGCTGCAGAATACACTCAGCAGTGTGGGAAAGGTGAGCAACTATCCCAACATTGAGCTTCCCAACCTACAGGGCGACACCGTCACCCTGCAAGAGCAGGACGAAAAGATGATCCTGCTGAGCTTTTGGGCCTCCTGGAGCAAACCCAGCATACAGCGTAGCCTGGAGCTCAAGAGCCTTTACCGGCGTTACCACCGCAAAGGCTTTGAGATTTACCAGGTCTCTCTCGACCAGTCGGCTGAGGAATGGCGCAAAGCGGTTCGTTTCGATCAACTGCCATGGATCAACGTAAGCAGTTTGAATGGTCTTGAATCCTATGCCGCCAGGGTATACAATGTCCAGGATGTACCTACCGATTTCCTGATCCACCAGCAGCGCGGCATCATTGAGAAAAATCCCGACAAACAGGAGCTCAGGCGCCAACTATCCATCGCCCTCGACTAACCATCAACATGACCTACATTGGAAGAGGATAAGAAAATATACTTTGCTTCCGATTTTCACCTGGGAGCTCCCAACCACGATAAAAGCCTGGAAAGGGAGCGCCTGCTCGTACGATGGCTCGATGATATCATGCCCCATGCAGAGGCCCTTTACCTGCTGGGGGATGTTTTTGATTTCTGGTTTGAGTACAGGAAGGCGGTGCCCAAAGGTTTTGTCCGCTTTTTGGGCAAGATGGCGGAGTTTTACGACCGGGGCATACCGGTGCATTTTTTTACCGGCAACCACGATCTGTGGATTTTTGATTACCTGCCCCGGGAGGTGGGCTTCATCATTCACCGCGAGCCCTATGACGTGAACCTGAAGGGAAGACGTTTCTACCTGGCTCATGGCGACGGTCTTGGTCCGGGTGACGGCCATTTTAAGCTATTGAAAGGCGTCTTCACCAACCCGGTGGCTCAGTGGCTCTTTGGCAGGCTCCATCCCAACCTGGGTATCTCACTGGCTCATAAATGGTCGCTTAGCAGCCGCAACGTGCATGAAACACCCGACGATTTCCGGGGCGAAGAAAAGGAGATGCTGGTGCAGCATGCCCGCAACATGCTAGAAGAAGAGCATTACGATTTTTTCATCTTTGGCCACCGCCACGTGGCCGTCGATTATCCGCTGGATGAAAAATCGCGCTACATCAACCTGGGCGACTGGATGCACCATTATACTTACGGGGTTTTTGACGGCAACGATTTTCAGCTGAAAAAATATTCAGGATGAAAAGCATGCCGCAACACACCCCGGTCAGCTGGTCACCGTGTTGACCCTTTAAAAATTCTCGCTCATGTCCTTGAAAAACACATTTGCCAATGCTTTTCGCGGTTTGTGGCTTTTTCTGAGAACCGAGTCCAACAGCCGGGTGCACCTGGCACTGGCCCTGCTGGCCATAGCCGCCGGATGCTTTTTTGGCATTACCCGCGGTGAGTGGCTGGCCATCATTCTGTCGATCGCCCTGGTATTTTCCGCCGAAGCCTTTAATGCCAGTGCGGAAAGGCTGTGCAACAAGCTGCATCCTCAAAAAGATCCCCAGATGCGCAACATCAAGGATGTCTCAGCCGCCGCCGTGCTGATCGCCGCCCTGGGAGCCCTGGCAGTGGCTGCCGTGGTCTTCCTGCCCCGCATCATCGGGTTGTTTTAATGCTTGGGAATGGTTTGATGGATAGGATTTTTGGGTGCCTCACGATTCATTTCATCTGAATGGTTCCGGCTTTTTCTCTGGACCGGGAAAATTCCCTAACTTTGTGGTCCTTTAAAGTTTCACCAAGCCGCATGAAAATCATTTACATCGCCAACAACTGGATTGAGGACGGTTCCTCGGCAGTATACGCCACTTACAATGTGTGGGGCATGGCCGCCGCCGGCATCGAAACCCACCTGGTGGTGCGCAACGTCTCGGATGGTCCAACCGATAAGCTGCTTCGTTCATATTTTGATCTTGAACGCCCGAAACACCTTCATATACACCGTATAGACAAAAAACTGGGAAAGGCCAACCTGGAGTTCTACTGGAAAGCCGCCCGACTGGTCAACCGCCTTGCCGACGAGGCTACAGCCGTGATATCACGAACACCCAAAATCCTGCCCCATCTGCTCTGGAGAAAAAACCGGAAATACAGGATATACTACGAAACCCATAATTTCTTCCAGGACCTGGACCGGCGCGACGACCTGCCACGTAAGAACTTTTCGTTGCGAAAGACGGCAATGCAGGAGAGGTTTGCAGTGGGACGCCTCGACGGGCTGATATGCCTGACCCATACCCTGGAGAAACTGTGGAGGGAATATGTGGATGTGCCCATCCATGTGATCTATCCCGGGGTGAGGGGACCCCATGCCGATTTCCCTTCATCGGCAGATCATGCCATCTCCGGCGAAACAGCCGATTCCTTGTTTACGGGCCCGGCAGCCGACAAGGTCAACCTGGCTTACACGGGCACCCTGAACAGCGTGCGCGGCATCCGGCAAATGCTGGAGATGGCCGGTTGCCTTCCCGGCAATTACAAAGTCTACCTGTTTGGTGGTAAAAAGCCTTCTGAGATGGAACACATGCGCTCGGACATAAGGGAGATGGGAGTGGAAGGCAGGGTGGAGGTAACCGGGTGGCTGCCCCAGTCGCAGCTGCAGGAAAGGCTTGGACAAATGCATGCCGGCTTGCTGCCGCTGAAGGACAATTTTTTTAACCGTTACCTGACCGCTCCCTCCAAATTTTTCGATTACCTGTCGAACGCATTGCCCACCATTGCAAGTTCGCTGCCTGCCCTGGATGAGCTGGTGGTGGAAAACGGGGTGGGTATATCGGTCAACTGGAACGATCCACAGCAGGCGGCAAAAAAGATTGCCGCCCTTATTGAAGATGCCGGCCGTTATAAGCAGCTGCGCAACAATGCCTTCCGGTTTGCCCTGGAGCATACCTGGAAAAAACGCGGACAAAGAATAGCCGCGGCGCTGTTCGAATAGGTTTTGTTTGCTTATCTGCTTATCCGTTTATCCGCCCTGTTTCTGGTTGCCCTCAACGATGTCCAGGTCTTTGTAGACGAAAACCGTTCCGAAAGCACCAAAAGAGACCGTCTCCTCTCGGAAGGTGGTGTAGGAGAAAAGATAGCCTTCGTGATATTCCACCATGCCTGAAAAAAGCTTGCCCCCGCCCAGGGCCCCTGCAAGAGGGTTTTCTCCCTTGAATTCGCGGTTGATGGTTCTTTTGTGTTTTTCAGCATTGGGGCTGGTGATCAACGCTGCCAGCAAAATCAGCAGCACAATCCACAGGGATCTTTTCATATGACAGGATTTTTAGTTTATGGATCATCAAATACTTTTCATTGCCAAACCCATCATTTGCTCTTTTCGAAATGTAGATGGTTTTGACAGCCATGCTCCAAAAATGGGAAAATTTATTTGCTTACGGTATACGTGAACCCGATTTGTTACTTAATCCCTTTCAGGTAGGGATTTTGCAAAAAAATGCTTAGCTTTAATCTGGTGAAGCAGCCATCACAATTGAACAGCTTTTCATTCAAAGATGTTGTGATGGGTAAACACCATTAAAGAACCCTGGTTTATGAGAAACATTTTTTTTTCGATCCTGGCTTTTGTGTTAGTGGCCGGCTGCCAAAGCAATACATCCTCCGGCCGCAACATGGCCCGGCCCTCCCGCATCTCGATACACTCCCTCGATGCCGAATTTCCTGTCAAACGCGATCTGGATAGTTTGTACGCCCCGTCGGTGAAGGTTTCTCACCACGGCGACTCCGTCACCACCCTGTGCGAACCTGGTGGAGATCATGCCCTGTACAGCTATCCCAACACTTTTTATGGCGGCCGACTTTTTCTACGACCGGGCCATCAAAGCGGTGTCGCAGATCCACCTGGACAAAAGATGAATCAGAATATAGACACATGAAACGTCCATGACAAAATCATCATTAATATCACAAAAGGAAATGATTATTTTGTCATGGTAAGTTGCATAAGGCCAAAATGTTAAATGAAATAATCCTATGAATCCTTATAGTACATTGCGGCTGATGTTTGCTTTTTTGGGCGGTGTGGTGCTGCTTTTCATCGTGGCGCCCCTGGCCGGCATGTTTCTTGAAACTGAGATGCCTGAACTGGTGGAAGCTACCGGCGACAGGCAGGTCACCGGCAGCATCCAGCTTACCCTGTGGGTCTCCGCCCTGGCTACCCTTTTCTTTGCCATCCTGGCTGTGCCTTTTGCCTACCTGCTGGCCCGCAGGGATTTTCCACTCAAGAAACTGGTGCTGGGCATTGTGGATCTGCCGGTGGTGATACCCCATACGGCTGCGGGCATAGCCGTTCTGGGGGTGATATCCCGCGACACCCTTGTCGGCCGGGCTGCTGAATCGGCCGGGCTGAACCTGGTGGGCCATCCCATTGGCATTGGACTGGCCATGGCCTTTGTGAGCATACCTTTCCTGATCAATGCAGCCCGCGATGGGTTTGAGCATGTACCGGTGCGCCTGGAGCAGGCTGCCATGAACCTGGGGGCATCGCCCCTCAGGGTGTTTTTTTCGGTGTCGTTGCCCCTGGCCTGGCGCAGCATAGTGGGAGGCATGATCATGATGTTTGCCCGGGGGATGAGTGAGTTTGGGGCCGTGGTGATCGTGGCTTACCATCCCATGGTGGCTCCTGTGCTCATTTATGAACGTTTTGGATCCTACGGCCTTCAGTACGCCCGGCCGGTGGCCGTGCTGTTTATCCTGGTGAGCCTGGCCACCTTTATCCTATTGCGAACCCTCTCAAGAGCACCCTATGTTAAAGCTTCAGGGAATAAGTAAATCGTACAGCGACTTCCGGATACACGGCATACACATGGAGGTGCAGGCCGGCGACTATTTTGTGGTCCTGGGTCGCTCGGGGGCGGGAAAAACCCTCCTGCTGGAGACACTGGCTGGTATACGCAGCCCCGATGAGGGCAGGGTTGTTCTGGACGGACACGACATCACCCGCCAGCGCATACAGCAACGCCAGGTGGGACTGGTCTTCCAGGATCATGCCATCTTTCCCCACCTCACGGTGGCCGCCAACATAGCCTATCCACTGAAAAGGAAGGGATACAGCAGGAGTGAAATACGCCGGCAGGTCCAGGAGCTGGCCACGACAACCGGTCTCAGCCACCTGCTGGAGAGGTATCCCCGCACCCTGTCGGGCGGCGAGATACAACGAACGGTACTGGCCAGGACCCTGGCCCGCAAGCCCCGGCTCCTGCTGCTGGATGAGCCCCTGGCATCGCTCGATGTACAATATAAACGGGAACTCCAGTCCCTGTTGCGCCGCCTCAACCAGCAGGGACAAACCATCATGCACGTCACCCACGATTATGAAGAGGCCATCGCACTGGCCAGCAAGGTGGCCGTGATGGACCGGGGACAAATACAGCAGCAGGGAACCGTGGAGGAGGTCCTTCGAAATCCCTCCAGCTCCTTCACAGCCCAGTTTGTTGGTATCCGCAACTTCTTCCGGGGAAGGGTGGGATCGCTGCCGGGGAAAGAACACAAGAAGGTGGTGCTGGACGGATCCCCGTTGGCCCTCCTTGCTCCGCCCGATACTCCCGAAGGTGATGCCATCGTCACCCTGGAAGCCCGCAACATCATCCTGTCCAGGAGCGAACCCGACTCATCCGCACTCAACAAATTTGCCGGAACGGTCCAAGATGTCATTCCCACGCCAAAGGGACTGGAAGTGATCGTGGATGTGGGCGAGGAAGTGGCCGTGATGATCACCCGCGAAAGCCTGGAGCGACTGCATGTTGAACCCTCCGCCAGGGTCTGGATAAGTTTTAAGGCCAGCTCCCTGGACATCAAAAAAAGGTAAACAGAACCCGCCTATCATCACAAACCATGAACAACTATTGCCCGTGGCGCTTTCAACAAAGACTTGCTGATGGGGGATGGGTTCTTTCTTTTCAATTTCGGGAATAATTTTATACTTTTAGAAGATGATAGATATGTCAATACAATGGAATCTTTTCCCAACATGCTGATGATAGGTGGTAATGCCCGCAAGTCGGGCAAAACCACTTTTATATGCCGGCTGCTCGAAGCCTGCGGAGCCGGTTACACCATCGGGGCAGCCAAGATTGCCCTGTACGATGATGAGGGCGATTTCGCCAGGCATCATCCCGAGGCCCTGCCGGAGCGTTACCTGGCCATCAATGAGCAAAAGCCCGGAAATAAGGATTCGGGGAAATATCTTGCGGCAGGTGCTGGGGAAAGCTGGTTCCTGGCAGCATTGCCGGAAAAGGAAGGTGAGGTGATGGAGCATGTTCGTGCCATCAGCCGGCGCAACGATTTGATGGTGCTGGAATCCAATATCCTGCGCAAGAACATTGAACCCGCTTTTTTTGTTATGATCAACAACCCTGAGCGCACAACAAAAAGAAGTGCCCAAGAGCTGAACCACCTGGTGGATTATGTCATTTATACAGGGAGCAAGGGTTTCAGCGAGCCCGGGCATTACATAGCCATAGAAAACGGTCGGTGGACCATCTGAAAAATAAGCTGCTATGATCCCTTTTGATGAAGCTTTTCGCATGATGATGAGCCATGCCGTGCTTACCGGAAGTGAACGGATCTCACTGGATCATGCCCTGAGCCGCGTGCTTGTGGAAAAGGTGAAGGCCGACCGCGACATGCCGCCTTTCCATAAATCGGCAGTGGACGGTTACGCCTGCATCGATCCCCAACCCCACCAGGAGCTTGGGGTTTTGGAGACCATTGCCGCCGGTCAGACCCCCGCACAAACCCTAACCCCGGGTTTCTGCTCCAAGGTGATGACCGGTGCACAGGTTCCCCAGGGAACCACCCACGTGGTGATGGTCGAAGACGTCAATGAGCGGGATGACCAACGTGTCCAGCTGAATCATCCCGGCTCCAAAACCAACATAGCCCTGCAGGGAGAGGATTTCAAGGCGGGTGATCCGGTGCTGTACCCCGGTACCTGGCTGAAACCCCAGCACATTGCCATTCTGGCTGCCGTAGGTCATACCCGCCCCCTGGTGGCCCTCAGGCCCGCCATTGGATTGCTCACCACCGGCAACGAGCTGGTGGAGCCACACCAACAGCCCGGTGCAGGGCAGATACGCAACACCAACGCCATCCAGCTTATCACACAGTTCCAAAGCCTGTCACTGGAGGTGAGCTATCCGGGTATTGTGGGCGACCAGGAGGAGCAGGTCCGACAGGCCATTGAGAGAAGCCTGGAAGAAAACCACCTGACCGTGCTGACAGGGGGGGTCTCGATGGGCGACCACGACTATGTGCCTCCCATGATGGAAAAAGCCGGTGTGGAGATACTTTTCCATAAGATCGCCATGAAACCGGGCAAGCCAACCATTTTTGGGAAGAAAGGCGACAGGCTGATCATCGGTCTCCCGGGCAACCCGGTCTCCACCTTTTTGCAGTTTGAGATGCTGATCAAACCCCTGCTGTACAAGATGATGGGAGGCTCCTATAAGCCCGGGCTTTGCCGTGTGCCCCTGGCCCATGAGGTGCGCCAGAAAAAGTCGGACCGCGACAGCTGGAAGCCCGTGCGGGTAGCCGATGGCAAGGTCCATGTCCTGCCCTACCACGGCTCCGGGCACCTGCATGCCCTTCGCCTGGCCGAAGGGTTCATCTGCATACCGGCGGGAACAACCCTGTTAAAAGAAGGGAGTGGTGTCGATGTACGACCAGTATAACCGAAATATCAATTACCTGCGCGTATCGGTCACCGATAAGTGCAACCTGCGTTGTTACTACTGCATGCCGGCGGAAGGCGTGAAGCTGCTGCGGCATAAAGATATACTCTCTTATGAGGAGATTGTGGAAGTGGTGCGCCATGGTGTCGGCCATGGCATCAACAAGGTGCGTCTGACGGGCGGCGAACCCCTGGTGAGACGGGAAATAACCAGGCTGGTGGCCATGCTCTCCCGCATACAGGGTATTGACGATCTGTCCATGTCGACCAACGCCGTGTTCCTGTCCGACCATGCCCGGGCGCTGGCCGAGGCCGGTCTTAACCGTGTGAACGTGAGCCTCGACACGCTGGACCCCGAAAAATACAGAAAGATTACCCGGGGCGGCGAACTGGCTCGAGCGCTGGAAGGTATAGAGGCGGCCCGCCAGGCCGGTTTGCAACCCATCAAGCTCAATGTGGTGAAACACCGGTATTTCGATGAGAACGACCGGAAGGCTTTGATGCGTTTTGGCGGGCGTTACGGCTACCCGGTGCGTTTGATCCGGGAGATGAACCTGGAAAAGGGCCTTTTCTCAGTGGTGGAAGGCGGCAGCGGGGGCGACTGTCCACACTGCAACAGGCTCCGACTGACGCCCAACGGCAGAATAAAGCCATGCCTGTTCAGCAACCTGGCCTACGACATCAGGGAGTTGGGTATAGAGGAAGCCTACAGGCTGGCCCTGGAGAACAAGCCCTTTAGCGGGTCGGTGAACGATTCATGCACCTTCTACCGCATGGGCGGATAGATGCAGGGAGATCCGGCCCATGCTGACCGCGCAACGAATGAACAGGTCCCGGATAAATGGAGTTGTACAAAGCATTGTTGCCACATTAAGAAGTTTTTACCACACTGAGAAAAAGAAGAGGCGCCATCTATGGAACAGTTCAGTCATACCGATGATCAGGGCAAAGCCCGTATGGTGGATGTTGGCGGCAAGCCCGACCAGCAACGGCTGGCCCGTGCCGAAGGATTCATCCGCCTGCAGGAGGCCACCCTCAGGCTTATCCGCGACAACGAGATGAAAAAGGGTGATGTGCTTGCGGTGTCGGAAATAGCCGGAATACAGGCTGCCAAGCGCACCGGTGAGCTGATGCCCCTGTGCCACACGGTACCCCTGACCCACGTCTCGGTACAGGCTATCCTGGAGGAGGGCGGGGTCAAGGTTGTCTCTGAGGTGAGCTGTACCGCTAAAACGGGAGTGGAGATGGAAGCCCTCACCGCCGTCAGCACCGCCCTGCTGAATGTTTACGACATGTGCAAGGCTGTGGACAGCAACATGCAAATCGACGGCATACGCCTGGTGGAAAAGAAAAAGGAGCCGAAGCCATGAAGCATTCCCGCATCACCGTCACCCATGTCAACATTTCCCTGAAGAAGGGAACCATCAAACAACCGGTGCAGGAAGCTGTTCTCGACAGCCACGGCCTGCAGGGCAATGCCCGGGAAGGTCCCTGGCACCGGCAGGTGAGCATGATCGCCCAGCAAAGCCTCGATGGTTTTTATCATAAGACAGGGCGCAGGGTACAGCCGGGGGAGTTTGCCGAAAACCTGACCATTGGAGGACTCGACCTGACCAGGGTGCAGCTGCTCGACCGTTTTGTTAACCAGGATCTTGTCCTGGAGGTCACCCAACGGGGCAAGAAATGCCACGGCGATGATTGCGCCATCTTCCGCGAAGTAGGCAAATGTGCCATGCCCGAAGAAGGAATTTTTACCCGGGTTGTGAAAGGCGGGACATTGCGGGCTGGTGATGTCCTTGATTATAAGCCCAAAGTATATAAAGCCCTGGTGCTTACCCTGAGCGACCGTGCAGCGGCGGGCATATACCCCGATAAGAGCGGGGAGAAGATTGAAAAACAGCTGAATAACTTTCTGGGAGCGCATTTTCTCCATCACTCGGTGGAGCGGCAGGTCATCCCCGATGAACAGGATCAATTGCTCAATGCCCTGCAAAAAGCACGTTCTGAAAAGTATGATGTGGTGGTCACCACCGGTGGCACCGGCATCGGCCGCCGCGACATTGCCCCGCAGACAGCCCGCCTGTTGATGGACCGGGAAATACCCGGCATCATGGAGATGGTCCGGATGAAATACGGCGCCGGTAACCCCCGGGCCCTGCTGAGCCGCTCGGTGGCCGGGGTGATGGGCCAAACACTTGTCTATACCCTGCCCGGCAGCTCAAAGGCCGTGGACGAATACCTTCAGGTGATCCTCCCTACCCTCCGTCACAGCATCTTTATGCTCCACGGACTGGATGTACATTGAATGCCCTGTCAATATGCTGCCACCACCCCGCTTAGCGCCTTTTTCAGGCGCTTAGCGGGATGGTGGCGGAGCTTTGCTAGTCCCCAAAAGCCTCCTCCCTGTTGTAGATGTTCATCCGATCACCCCTGACGAAGCCGGCCAGGGCGATGTTGTGTTCGCGGGCAATCTCGAGGGCCCGGTCGGTGGGCGGACTGGTGGAGACGATCACTGGAAAGCCTGCCGCCACAGCCTTGCTGATGATGCTGCTGGAGATGCGGCAGCTGAGAAGCAGGATCTTATCCAGAAGTGATTCATTTTGCAGCAGGCTCCAGCCGATGAGCTTGTCCAGGGCATTGTGCCTTCCGATGTCGTCGAAATGCCGGCGGATGCCATTTGCCTCGGCCACAGCGGCCGTGTGGACCGCCCCGGTTGCTTTAAAATCTTCGGACAATCCCGCAAACTCGTCCATCCATTCCAGGACCCTTCCGGCCGGCACGGTGAGGGTGGTATCCGGTCCTTGTGGTTCGAGAATCTCTACGTTTCGGTCCACTTCAACATAGGCGGTTTGCTTTTCCATCTCATAATGGAAAGAGCGGAGGTCGCTGGTCGTACGGATGCGACCGGTGGTGAAAAGGTAACCTGTGATCATCTCATTGATGTGGCGGCCCGAGCAGGGCTTCAGCAAGGGCTCCTGACCGTTGATGATCAGCTGCAGGGGAACCTCGCTGATGATGTAGTCTTCTGTTTCCCGGCGCCGGCCTTTTTCAATCTGCGTGATGCCAATTTTTTTCATAACGTACTTCCTTTTTCATCCTTTTACCTGATGGAACTAATCCCGCTGAAGCGGGAACGTTTCATAGTATTGAAGTTCTTCGGGGGTGTTGATGTTGATGAACGGGGTTGAGACATCTGTTTGCCAATAATGAACAGGTATTTGGTTTAGAAACGATTTTACTGAAAGATCGTTTTTGGTTCTCAGCCAGTATTCCAATTGCTCTTTGACTGCCACCGGGTAAACCGCAAAGAGGGGTTCGGGTCCCTGTTTGGCATAAGGGATGACAGCGTGACGGGGGTGTTGTTGAGAGAGCTGCATGAGTTTGCTGATGGCAGTTTTTTGCAGGAAAGGCATGTCGCCGGCCACTGTAAAAACATGTGAGCTGCCGGCATGGTGCATGGCCGAGTGTATGCCCCCCAGCGGGCCTTTGTCCACCATTATGTCGTGATGTGTTTTAAACCCGCCAAACGAACGATAGCTATCAGGATGATTGGTGATCAATAGAATATCATCAAATAGCTTCTCCAGAGCCTGCAGCTGATGTTCCAGCAATGTCAGACCCTTTAAATGGACCAGCGGCTTTTGTTTGCCACCAAAACGCCGGGCCTTCCCGCCTGCAAGGATCACTGCTGTGCCTGATTGTTTGCTGGTGTAAATCATTACGATGTAAAGATAGAAAATTCGCCGGGGCATTGCCTGGCAAATCATCTTTCGGTCAATTTTTTCGCCGGCACAACAGGGTGATTTGAATCGGATGGATCATACAACAGGAGGCAATTAAATCTGTTGAATGTCAGTTTTTTTATTATAAAATTCTTAACTTGTCGGTGAGGTCTTATAAATATTTATCTGGTAAAATTTTTGTGATGAAACTTTTAATAACAATTGCCCTGGGCTTTTTGCTCCCGGTTTTTGCCTTTGCCCAAACCGAAGAAGAAACCGATGTTCCCCAGAATGTTTATATCAATATTCCCGGTAGGAGCATGATTAGGCTTGAAGCATCGAGTGGGTTAGAGATTCCCAAATCTCGACTGAAAGGAACACCTTACCTTTTTGAAGAATGGAGAACCGGTAGATTGGTGGTGGAGGGAAATAGAGTCGTAAACAATTTCACCTTCAATTTGAATGTATACCGCAACCGTCTCGATTTTAAACATGAGGGTGATTTGATGTCCATTACACAGCCCGAAAGGATGGTCCGGTTGGAATATGGTGACCGCATTTTTCATTACAGGTCCTATAAAGAACGAAAGAAGACCAAAGATGCTTATATGGAGTTGTTGGCCGATGGACCGGTGGTGCTTTATAAGAGGTTTGAATGTAAACTCCTGGAGCCAAGCTATAATGAAGCCCTGGCAGTAGGTGACCGAAACTACCGACTGATCCACCATCACGATTACTATCTTGGGCATGCTGATAAGCTCTTGTTAGAGATCAAGACAAAAAAGCGGTCCGTTCTCAAAGCTTTGCCGAATAAAAAAGATAAGGTTCGGAAATATTTAAAAACAAATGGATTAAACCTGAAAGATGAGTATGATTTGATAAGGTTGATCCGCTATTACAATACGATTGGAGAATAGCAGGGACTGATCGCCCAACAATTGGGGTTTTGGGCCCTGGAGAGAAAGGAGGGGGAGGGATGATGTTTCGTTTGCTGTTTTATGGTTTGATGGGGCTTTTATCAATACTGGCCATAAGTTTTACCCTGTATACGAACCACCCGGCTGATGAGTTGTCGGTCAAACTTGAGGACTGGCATCGGGTAAATCTTACCGACCGGTTGTTTCTGCATGTGGATAAGGACATCCTGCTTCCCGGAGAGGCCCTTTGGTTCAAGGCCTATTGCATGAATGCCAATCCGGACATTTTGAAGGACACCAGCAGGTTTTTGGAAGTAGCCCTGATGGATGCCAGGGGCCGTAGGCAGGCCGAAGGCCTGTTTCGCATAAAAAACCTGACTTCATCCGGCTCCCTGAAAATCCCTGAAAGTATCAGGTCCGGTCATTACCAGCTGGTTGCCTATACCGATATGATGAGGCGAAAGGACTCAGGTTTTTTTTATTCGCGTTCAATACGCATATACCGACATCTGCCGGGTCTTTTCATCGAAGGTATTTTTTCGGCCGATGTTTACCATCCCGGACAAAAGGTGCGGATTCGTTTGTATGCCCGCAACAGAGATCATAAGCCCTTACGGGAGGTACCCTTTAAGTACAAACTGGAAAAGGGCAACCAAACCCTGGCCAGGGGCAAAGGGAATACGGATCAGAAAGGATTTCAGGATCTTTATTTTGACTTGCCGGGCGCCCTGGAACTTCATCAGCCAGTGCGGTTGAATGTTCAAGTTGATCATATGGGTCATGAACTGGAGGAAAGCATCGTTGTTCCCACCAGTTCACTTAAGCTACACCTGGATTTCTACCCGGTGGGCGGCCATCGTGTAAGGTGCCTGAGCAACCGCATGGCTTTTAAAGCGACCGATCACCTGGGGCGGCCGGTGGATGTGAAGGGCTACCTTTTTGATCAAAACAACCGCATTGTTGGACGTTTTGAAAGTTTTTTCAATGGCATGGGAATGATCGATCTGTTAAGCGACCCTGGCCACAAGCTCAATGCCAGGATTACCCATCCTTTCTTTACCCCGGAAAGCTACCCGGTGCCTGAAGCCCTGGATAATGGGTTTGTGTTGGATGTCAGTCAAAACACAGAAACGAGCCTGCAGACAGTTATCCGTACCAGTCCTGTGCTTCAGGGTAAACAGGTTGTGCTGTTGGCGCACCGCAACGGATCGGTTTATCACAGGGAACAGTTTCATCCGGGTCATGAAGACCTTATAAACCTGCCCCTGTCGTCATTGCCGATGGGTGTTTTAACCCTTACCCTTTTTGATCACCATGGGATACCCCGTGCGGAAAGGCTGGTGTTTATAAAAAGGCACAAAAGCCTCCACGTAGAGGTACATACAAGTCGAAAAGTTTACAGGACCAAAGATTCGGTTGCACTGGACATTCGGGTAGAGGATCATGCGAACCAACCTGTATCAGGAGAAGTATCCCTTTCGGTAAGCAATCTTGAGCGGTTCCTGAATCCTGGACAGGAGGCCGGCATCCTTGCCGGACAGTTGCTTTCTCATGAAGTGAAGGGTCACATATGGGATGTTGATGCTTATTTTGACGGGAAGCCGCGTGCCGATACGCTCCTCGATCATCTTCTGCTTATTCAGGGTTGGCGGCAATTTTCATGGGAAGAGATATCCGCCCATCCTATAGATGATATGTCCCTTCCCAAAAACGAAGCCTTTCTCTCCGGGATCATCAGCCACCGAAAAGGCGGGAGTGCCCGTTATGGCCGTGTGGAGCTTTTTTCTCCGAAAGTGCCCTTGAAGGAATCTTTGCTGGTTGAGCATCTGAAAGATAAAAATTCAAAGCTCCAACTGGCCAATCCTGAATTTTTCCGCTATATAAGGAAAAAAGCCGATAAAAGGGGTCTCTTCCTGTTTACGGTAGATGAGTTTGCCCGGGTGGCAGATACAGGCACCCTATATATACGTGCTTTTAAGAGAAACGGAAGCAGACGGGTTGAAATAGAGCTGTTTGATCATTATGAACAGCAGCTGGTCAATGGATCATCGGGAATGGCTGATGGGGATCCTTACTTATCGGGTGTGTCCATTTTTGAAGCTGCGCCCCCGGTTGCTGATGAGATGCCAGGGATAGACAGGAGCAAAGATTCTTACAGCCGTTTTGATGAGGAAACGGTTTATTTGGAAGAGGTTGTTGTGACGGCACCCAAACCCCTGGAAGTGCCTTATGAGCTGAAGAAGCGGGGGTATTCCCAGATGGAGGTGACGGAAGAAGAGTTGAAACACACTTTTATGCGTGCTCAGAATGGATTTTTGGAATTGCTCTATCATGTGACTTCCGATTTTTATATCCTGGGCAATAAGATCATTTTCAGGGGTTTTAAATCAATGAACCCCGGGCAGGAAAGTGGGGCATTGATTGTGCTGGATGGCATTCCATATGGTGAGAACTACCATGCCATGGACGACCTGTCGCTGGAAAATATCAGTAGCATCAGGGTGGTAAAGAATCCGGGAGCTTCACTGATATATGAGACCGGACATACAGGAGGTCTGATCATTGTGGAAACCAAGACCTATGATGAGAGCCGGGTCAACCTGTTTAAGGATAATTTTTCTCTGATAGAGGGTTACCGGGTGGAGCGGGAATTCTACTCTCCCCGGTATGTTACAAAAGAGGAAAAAATCAACACCCTTGACACCAGAAATACTTTGTACTGGAATCCCTCCATTCAACTCGATTCACTGGGCAGGGCACGTGTAATTTTCTACAATTCCGACCAGGCCATGGAGGCCTTATGCATTGCTAATGTATGTAACGGCCTCCTTATGGGGCAGGGCAAACACCGTTACAGGGTTTATGGTATTGACCCCGAATACGGGGATTAGAAAAAAGAAGGCTGTCCGTGAAGACAGCCTTCTTTGCCGGGATGTATGTTTGTTTACTGCACCCCCGTCCGGGTATCCCACCACATTTGCTGACCCCAGTAATTGTCAACAATGTCGCTGCTTATTTTGCTGTACTCCGTTTCGTTCAGGATTTTTTCCTGTGTGGGATAGGGATAACGGAAAGGTTGCCGGTTGTGGCCGGGGTAAGGTGAGCCGGGTGCTGCATCCAAGGCCGGGAAGTCGGTTCTGCGGGTAAAAGCCCATGCTTCATGTCCCTGTTTGAACAGGCTGATCCATTTCTGTTTGTAGATCTTTTCCCTGTTTTCGGCTTCCGTGCCGCCCCATGCCACCCGGGGCTGTGCCATGTAAGCGGTGATGTCGGCCTCAACCACGCCGTTTTCTTCCAGTGAGCCTCTTACTCCGGCTTCATAGGCAGCCTGGGCGTTCCAGGCGCCGGTGTTCCAGCCATTCAAGGCGGCTTCGGCTACGTTGAACATGGTTTCCGAATAGCGCATGAAAGGTGAAAAACCCTGGGGGTCCTGGCGGTAGCGGAACCCAATGCGCGAGATGGTATCCAGGTTAAAGGATCCCTTGACAGCCCCTTCTACCAGTCCTATGTATTCTCCATCGGGATTGGTCTCAGCATAAACCGGGAGCCTGGGGTCGTTCAGGTTTTTCAGGCTGTCTACCAGGGTTCTGGCCATGCCATGGTCGTCGCGGGTTTCCAGGTTTTCTGCCCATGGTTCTTTGTATGGAGCAGTTCCGGGCCAGTGGAGGAAAGCATTGTCTTCGTTACTCTCCATGATCGGGTTGTTGCCGGGATTGCCCAGGATGGTTTCAGCCAGCGACTGAGCCGTGCCTGGGTTCACCTCCGAGATGCGCATGGCAATTTTCAGCCTGATGGAATTGCAGAATTTCTGCCATTGAGCAAAATCGCCACCGTACATGACATCACCATCACCCAGTACGTCGGGATTGGCTTCGTTGACGGGCTCGTTAAAGGTATTGTTGGCGGCTTCCAGTCTGCTGATCAAATCGCCGTAAATGCTTTCCTGGCTGTCGTATACGGGGGTGTTCTCACCATCTTCCCCGCTGAGCCCTTCAGAGTAGGGGATGGCTTTCCAGGTGTCGGTCATCATCTGCCAGAGGAATACCGAAAAGGTTTCAGCCACCGCATTGGTTTTTGGCTTATCCTGGTCCATAGCGATCTGGCTCATCTTCTTCTGATCAATCTGCAGGTTGTAAGCATCCTCCCACATGAAGTTGATGGTGCTTTCCCTGTGCTCATACCGTGCCTCATCCACATACTGGATTTTGGTGACATGTCCGGCAAAACTGGTGAAACAGTTCATGTTGTTCCAGTCATCATAAAAGGAGTCGCCAAAGTAACGCAGTGAGTGGGCAAGAATGTTGGTGGCCGGCACCTTATTGGGATTGTTCGGATCGGTGTTCATTTCCTCCCAGTCCTCAGTACAACCGGTGCTGAAGAATATCAATCCCAATATTGCGATGATGTTGATGATAGCTATCTTTTTCATTTTTGACAAGATTTGTGGTTATACATAAGGACCGATTTAGAAACGCGTGGAGACTTTCAAACCGATGACCCTTGATGGCGGTATCTGGAATTGTTCCAGGCCCTGTCCCTGTAAGGTGGCTCCAAAAGCCGTTTCGGGATCGATGGGTATATCATTGGTATCATGCAGATACAAGACAGCCACGTTCCTGGCATAGGCGGAAAGGGTCAGGTTTTGGATGAAACCGATTCTGTCGAGCCATTTCTTGGGAAATGTATAACCCAGGGTCAACTCCCTCAGTTTGATATAGGATCCGTCAATGACGTTGTGCTCCTTGACACTGTAGAAGCGCGACCAAAAGCTCTGGGGCGAGACGACAATGTCGTTGGGACTGCCATCCTCCTTGACGAATGTTTTACCGGTAAGCACATCTTCTCCGGCAATCAGGCCATTTTCACGGGTGTCCCCCTTGGCTGTCTCATCCAGGATGCCGGCATACAATCCAAACATCTTGCTTACCGAGAATATGTCGCCCCCCTTGCGTCCGTCGATCAGGGCAGAAAAGTTGAGTCCCTTGTAGGAGAATGAATTTCGAATGCCCCCTACCCAGTCGGGGGTGATGTTTCCTGCATTGATAGGATTGGCTGTACTCATGGGCCGGCCTGTTGCATCCACCACATAATTGCCGTTGTCGTCTTTCAGGAATCCTTCGGCCATGATCACACCCAATGGATCGCCGGGTCGTGCTTCAACGGAGACACCGCCCCAGGAACGGTTGATCTGGTAGGATTCAAGGTCGCGATACAATTTGTTCACCGTGTTGCTGTTCTTCGACCAGTTGACATTCAACCGCCAGTTGAACCCGTTGGGAGATTTTAGGATGTCGGCAAAAGCAGATATTTCAATTCCCTCGTTTTCAATTTCACCTGCGTTGATCACACGGGATTCATAACCGGACGATGCGGGTATTTCCACGCTCAGGATCTGGTCGGTGGTGACCTGGTCGTAGTAAGTGAAATCCAATCCCAGTCGTCCATTGAGAAACTGCAGGTTGGTGCCAATCTCGAACGATTTGGTTTTTTCTGGTTTCAGCTCGCTGTTGGCCAGCTCCCTGGAGATGAAATACTGTGTTACCCCCAGGAAGGTGTTGGTGGAGGCCCCGTAATTGGTTCTCAGTTGATAAGGATCGGTATCATTACCTACAATGGCATAGCTGGTGAAGATCTTACCAAATGAGACAACCGGTATGTTGAACAGTTCGGTGAACACCACGTTGATGTTGCCCGAGGGATAAAAATAACTCCAGTTGTCCGATGGAAGGGTTGAACTCCAGTCGTTGCGTGCCGTACCTCCTATGAACAGGAAGTCCTTGTAGGACAGGTTCACCTGGCCATACACACTGTTTTGTTCCGATTCCTCGATGGTCTGGTCGGTCGTAGCCGATCCCGATACATTGGAGATGTGGAAGAAGTTGGGAACGGTCAGCTCTGCTGCTTGCAGCAGGGAAAAGTTGTAGTCGTATTTCCTGTAATGGGCTCCTGCCAAACCGTCCAGTCTCAGGTCTTCTCCGAAGGTCTTGTCGAAGTTGACAATGAAATCGAAGTTGGTCTCCTGGAGGGTGCGTTTGTTTTCCCAGAACTGACCACCATTGTTTTTGTTTTCATTCGACATTTCCCATATGCTGCGCTTTCGTCTTTCCGTGAAATAGTCGGTTCCGAAACGGGCAGTGGCATTCAGCCAGTCGGTGATGGTATACCTGAGCTGGGCATTACCAAAGATGCGGTCGCGCGTCCGTTCGGTAGGTTTGCGGTTTACCGTCCAGTAAGGATTGTCGTGGTAATAATAGCTCCAGGTATAGGGCTTTCCAAAGGGATCCAGCTTGTTCCAGTTGGCTTCCAGGGCGCTCATGTTCACCTGGCGGCCAAACCATCCGCCTATGGACTGCATGACGTTGCCGGCATCGTAGCCGTTGTAGGGTATGTTGTCGCTGTGGTTCTTTACATAGGTGGTTTTGAATTGGGCATTCAGACGGTTGCCCAGTTGCACGTTACCCGAAAGGTTGATCGATGTTTTTGTCAGGTCGGTGTTGGGGATGGTCCCTTCGTTGATGTCCTGGGTGATGGACAACCTTCCGGTGGCCTCATCCACCCCACCCGAAAGCGACAGGTTGTGCGATTGGGCCACACCTGTTCTAAAGAAGCTTTCCACGTTGTTGGGGTGGGAGACCCATGGGGTGGCCTGGTAGGTGACATTGCCGCTTCCATCGATCGAATAGGGACTTGTGAACTGGGGTATTTCCAGTCCAATGTCCAGGCGCGGGCCCCAGCTTTCATCCAGGTAGTCGAAAGTTCCCGGGCTGCCCGGGTTGCCGTCGCCATAAGCGTAGGAGTTGTTCACAGCGTACTGATTGTATTCCTCCAGGTTGTCGACGTTGATCCCCTCGGCTTTGGCCAGGTATTCGCTGCCGTTCAGCCCCTGTCCGTATTTGTTTTGATAATCGGGAAGGATGTAGGGCTTGCTGAAATTGGTGGTGTAAGTGTAACTCACGCCAATGCCGGTTTTTTGTTTTTGACCGGATTTGGTGGTGATCAGCACCACCCCGTTGGCAGCCCTGCTGCCATAGATGGCCGAAGCGTTGGCGCCTTTCAGGATCGAGATGCTCTTGATGTTTTCCGGGTCAATGTCCATGGCGGCATTGCCGAAGTCGGCATCTCCAAACTGGTCGACATCCGTGGAAAAGTTGCTCACCGGAGTGCCATCCACCACAAAAAGCGGTTGGTTCTCGCCGAATGAGTTGTTGCCGCGTATGGTGATCCGGGTTGACGAGCCAACAGCACCGCTGGCGCTGGTGATCTGTACCCCGGCCACCTTACCGGTCATGCTGTTGAGCAGGTTCGATTCAGGTACCTGGGTCAGGTCTTCGCCACTGACATCCTGCACCGAATAGCCCAGGGCCTTTCGCTCGCGGGATATGCCAAGTGCGGTGACCACCACCTCCTCCATCTCTTCGACAGCAGGCTCCAGTTCAACATCAATGACGGTTCTTCCGCGGATGGGAATTTCCTGTTTGATCATTCCCACAAAACTGAATACCAGCGACTGTGCATCTTCGGGAACTTGCAGGGAGTATTCGCCATCCATGTCGGTGGATGTGCCTACTGTAGCCTGTTGTTTTACCACAACAGATACCCCCGGGATGGGATCTCCCGTCTCCGCATTGGTGACGCGTCCTGTTATGGTTTGCTGGGCTATTGTGGTGAACCCTGCAAGCAACAAGACCCCCATAAAAATCAGGAACTTTTTCATAAGGCAGTTGTTTAAGGTTTAGTTTTCATGAAATACAGGAGGGGCTCTAAGAAAGACGGATATGATAAATATTAACCCTAAATAATATTTATGTCTATGAGAAAACTACCGTTTCCTTAAATCCCCTCCATTATATCGATTACCTGACAAGTTACATACGGAAGGGGATTCGCGAAAAACCTTTATATATAATGGGATTTTCCAGTGTTGAATGAGCTTTTTTTCTTTCTCAATCTTGTTCAGATGAATAGGATTAATTTCGTGTATGAATAAACCTTATTCATCATTGGATTGTAGGTTTGTGCAGAAGTCCGGGGAGTATCGAAAGTCGCTCGGACCAGGTTTCAGGTATTTGTTCTCTACTGCCAGCAGATTGCTGGAGTGTTAAGCCCCTGACATACAGGAGTTTTTTATTTTAACTCCGGGGCTGGGACTTAGGTTGTTCCAGGGTTGATATAGGATATCAGAAATCAATAATATTTAGTCTTGATTATCCTTGCTTTTGAATAAAGAATGTCCTATTTTGCATTTATGACCAATCTTTAGCTCTTTGACCCATGATTTCGCCCGCCTATGGCAAAACCATGGTGTATGTTTGGCATTTTGCTTTGATTACATAGTTCGGGACGGTGTTGTTGCCGTTCAAGTAATCCTTACCTGCCGTGGAAGAAATACAATGCATGATTGCAGAGGACGATCCGGGTGCCCTGGAAAAGCTGAGGTTTTACATCGGCAAGGTACCCTTCCTCAAATTGAAAAAGTGCTACAACAATGCACACGAAGCTTTTGCCTACCTGAAATCCCATCCGGTGGACCTGCTTTTTCTCGACCTTGTGATGGATGAATTTTCAGGAATAGAGTTGCTCGAATCCCTTGATCATTCGCCCTATGTCATTATCACCACCGGTTTCGAGCGTTTTGCCATGAAGGCTTACGAGTTGAATGTCCAGGACTACCTGTTGAAGCCCTTTTCATTTGAGCGTTTTGTCAAGGCGGTCAACCGTATTTACGACCTGGTCCATAAAGATTTACCCTTGCATGAAGCCTTGGAGGAACACTCAGGGAATCACCGGACCCAGGAGTATTTCTTTGTTCGCAACAACTACAAGATGCTTCGGGTAAGCTGTTCGGAGATCGATTACATCCAGGGACTCAGCAACTATCTTATCATCAAAACCAAATCAGGCCAGGTATTTACCCTGCAAGGTTTTTCAGACATCCTCAAGCTTCTGCCGGCGGACCGGTTTGTGCGGATACACCGGTCGTATGTGGTTGCCATCGACAAGATTGAGTTCATCCAGAAAAACAAGGTCAAGATCGGCGAGCGGTTGATTCCCATCGGTGAGAGCTACAAGCAGATGTTCATGAACCACCTGAGAAACCACCACATGATGTAGAGGTAAGATGAAGACAGATCTCAATGGTGCATCTCTTGAAGCCCTGTTGATAATCAATCCATCAGTTGACCTGCCCCACCGGAGGGGCAGGAAACGAACGATCAGCAGCCTGAGTTCAGGATCATACCATGGATCAGGGGGTGGATAGTTTGGTCTCAGCCTGCTTAAAGAAAGGATTCTCGTGGCTGGCCTCTGCATACTGGTCGATGATTTGTTGCCAGTATTCCCGTGCCTTCTCCTGGTTGCCCAGCTGTTCGTGGGTAAGGGCATAATATTTGAGCCGCATCTCACGGGTCTTCCATGAGCGGTTTAGCCCGTCGAAAATCTTGAGGGCTTTTTCGGCTTCCCCTGTTTCCAGGGCTTTTTTGGCTTCAATGAAGGATTCGGTGATGTGCAGGTTCTTTTTGATGTTGCGTCTTAAAAGCTCATTTTTCCCTCCAAGCGCCTTGCCGGCCTCCTGCAGCACACTTTTGGCTTCCTGCAGGCTGTCGGACATGAACAAGGCCCAGCCATAGTCGTTCAGCAACAAGGGGTTGTCGGGACGGTCCTGAAGCATCTTTTTATAAAGGCCGATGGCCCTGCTGTAGTTGCCTGCCTCCGAAAGATCATAGGCTTTTTGGTGCATTTGTTGTTTTTTGCCACACCCGGCCAGCGCAATCATTGCGGCCAGCAGCAAGGGTTTCCAGGTTGCTGTTAGCTTCATCATAAGGGATGTTTTAAGATTTGCAGTTGGTAAGATAGTCATTTTGCCTTGTGTATGCAAGTCGCTTGATAGATTTGATCACTTCTGATCCGGGGACTTGGTTTTCGGATTTATTAAGATATTGATATATATCAAACCTATCATGAAAATGTGAAAATGTTATATATTTACGGTATTGCAGAAACGGAATGCTCTTTTGGATGATGGAAGAGGTTCGCTGACCGGACTTTGAGGCTTTGTCAGCTCCATGGTCCGATCCAAACAAGAAGGCAACTGTTTCAGTCTCCGCCGGAGGCGTCTGTTGGTCGCTCATCACCCCTTGTGCCAATGACGTGGACCCGGAAGGAGTTCAAAGGCGTCAAAGGGTTGCAAGGGGCTTGAAAAGAAGTGGGGTGGGATTTTATCAATTTGTAATGAGTAAAAACAAACATATGTTCAAGCGCAACAACTTCCTCTTTTCCTCCTGGTTCATGGGGGCCTTGTTTGTCATCTTTGTAGTGGCCATGGCCATTGCCACTTTTATCGAGAACGACTACGGGGCACAGGCTGCCCGGCAACTGGTATACAACACCACCTGGTTTGAACTGATCTTTGTGCTGCTGGTCATCAATTTCACAGGCCAGATCTTCCATTATAAGCTTTACAAACCCAGGAAGGTCACCATCATGATTTTTCACCTGGCCTTTGTGGTGATCATCATAGGAGCCGGCATTACCCGCTATTTTGGTTTCGAAGGCATCATCCACCTGGAGGAGGGGCAGGCCAAAAATTACTGCCAGACCAATGAGAAATACCTGCAACTCTCTGTTGAGGATGCAGCTGGTAAGACCTATTTTACCGATGCCGAGAAGTTCATCATCACGGAGGTCACCTCCGATGATTACGACCGGGAGTTCCGGGTGGCAGATAAAAGATACCACCTGGAGTATGAAGGATACATACCCAATGCCCGGGAGACGGTTGTGGATGCCGAGGGAGGGCGGCCGCTGATCCAGCTTACGGCCAGCCGCGGCATGATGAACCGACAGAATTTTGTCCTGGCTCCTGGCGATACCGTACAACTGGAAGACCTTAAGATGGGTTTTTTGGAGAGCGATGCCATGGACATCAACATCACCTACCGTCAGGACTCCTTTTATGTTGCTTCCGACTCGGAGATCAGTCGCTTCAGCATGCAGTCGCGCAAGGCCGTCGCAGGAGCTGCCAAGGGTCCCATCCCCTTGCGGCCGATGTACATCTACAACATCAAAGGCTGGAGGTTTGTGGTCCACAAGGTGTCTTCCTCGGGCGTGGTGAAACAGATGAGGGGCCGCCCGTCCAGGGGATCTTCGGGCAGTGATTATGCCCTGCAGTTCAACCTGGAGCCGGAAAATCAGGCGGAAGAACAGGCGGATGAGCAGCCTCAGACAATCTATGTCAAGTACAGCGCCAGCGGTTCCCAGCCCGCTGTGGTGCAAAAGGATGGTCACACCATCCGGCTCGACTATGCCCGCAAAAAGGTGGAGCTTCCCTTCCGTCTGAAGCTCGAAGATTTTATCCTGGAGAGGTACCCTGGTTCAAACAGCCCTTCATCCTTTAAAAGCCGGGTGGTGTTGATGGATCCGGAAGAAAATGTAGAGGCATCACGTCTTATTTATATGAACCACATTCTCAAATACGAAGGATACCGCTTTTACCAGTCGTCATACGACGAAGATGAAAAGGGCAGTGTGCTGTCGGTTAACCGCGATCCCGTTGGGATGCGGGTTACCTATACCGGTTACGGGCTTCTATTTGTCTTTGTTGTGATCTCGTTGTTGAATAAATATTCTATGTTCAGGAAGGTGAAAGCCAGTCATTGGAGGGGGCCTGTCAAGAAGGGATCGGCCGTGTTGCTGCTGTTCCTTCTGGCCGGCGGATCGGCCATGGCTTCCGGCAACAAGATGGTGGTCGACCAGGAGCTGGCCACCGAGTTTGGCAAGGTGCTGGTGCAGGATCGCCAGGGAAGGACCAAGCCCCTGTATACCCTAAGCCACGACGTGCTGCGCAAAGTGCACCGCACCAACCGTTTTGGTAATATGAATGCCATGCAGGTCTTCCTTGGGTTGCATTACGACTTTCAACGGTGGAAGGATGTACCCCTGATTCATATAGGGCATAAGGGTGTTCGCGAGATCATAGGCATCAGCGGCGATTATGCGTCGGTCTCCGACCTGGTCGACATGCGCAACAACAACTATAAGCTGCGGCAGTATGTGCAGGAAGCTTATTCCAAGTCGTCGGCCCAGCGCAACAAATTCGACAAGGAGGTGATCAAGGTCGATGAACGGGTCAACATATGCTTTATGGTCATCTCGGGCGACATGCTGAAGATCTTTCCTTACCGCGACGGCAGCGACAAGTGGGGCAAACCCAAAGATGCAGCCAGTCATACCGCAGGTCGCCAGGATTCCCTGTTTGTGAAGAACATCGTGGGGATGTTCCGCCAGGCCGTTGTGCAGGGCAACCACCAGGAAGCCCGCAAATACATCAGCTCGATACGTCAGTATCAAAGGAAATACGCCAGTTATGAACTGCCTTCCAACCGGAAAATCCGGGCCGAAGTGTTCTATTACCAGTCGCGTATTTTTGAAAGGCTCTTTCCCTATTATGCTGCTGTGGGCGTTTTTATGCTTGTCGTTATCATGAGCCGCATACTGGCGGGACGGCGCAGGTTCGCCTGGCTCATACACACTTTCAGTGCACTGATTGCTTTAGGATTTGTCTTTCATACCGCGGGGCTGATACTCAGGTGGTACATCTCCGGCCACGCCCCCATGAGCAACGGGTATGAGTCGATGATCTTCGTCTCCTGGGTCATCATACTGGGCGGCTTCCTTTTCATCCGGCGCTCGAAACTGACGGTGGCAGCTACCGCTGTCCTCTCGTCACTGACCCTGATGGTGGCCCACCTGAGCTTTATGGACCCCGAGATCACCAACCTGGTACCCGTGCTGCAATCTTACTGGCTGACCCTCCATGTGTCTGTCATCACTGGCAGTTACGGATTTCTGGGATTGGGTGCCATCCTGGGTCTGATCATCATGATCCTCTATGCGGTGGCCAGGCCTTCGCGGCACGACAGCATCGTCGATAACATACGCGATTTGACGGTGATCAACTACAAGGCGCTGACCATAGGTTTGTACCTTTTGACCATCGGCACCTTCCTGGGGGCCATATGGGCCAATGAGTCGTGGGGCCGCTACTGGGGCTGGGACCCCAAGGAGACCTGGTCGCTGATCACCATCATCGTCTACAGTTTTGTTATCCATTCCCGCAACATACCCGGCTTTAAGAGCTTGTTCGCCTTCAATTTCCTTTCCCTTTTCGCCATCTCCTCGGTGCTGATGACCTATTTTGGCGTCAATTATTACCTCTCGGGTCTGCACTCCTATGCTGGGGGCGAACCCGTGCCGGTGCCGCCGTTCGTGTATATAGCCATCACGGTGGTGGTGGGACTGACCATACTGGCCTATTACAACCGCTCCAGACAGATGGCCATAAGCTGACAGTTGTTGCAGGTTGACGTGGAAAACATCTTTCCTGTAACGGTTTTTGGTGGTTTTCTTGCAGGGTTGCTCAGGATTTTATAACTTTCAGCGCTTAAATTTTTTGTCCGTCACAGGGAAAAATTCTTGGCCAACAGATCATTTCACCTGGTCTGCTTGCGCCTTTTTTCTGACAGGCAGCAAAGGTGATATGAAGAGAAAGGCAGCGAAAAGAAACACCGAAAAAACTTAAAGAGCATGAGCGACCAAAATAAGGAGATTGCCGTAGGTATTGATATTGGCGGGACGAACAGCCGCTATGGCATTGTCACCGGCACGGGAGAGGTTCTGAAGCACGACCGTTTTCCCACCCGCTCCTATCCCAAGGCCGAAGGTTTTGTCAGGGCAATAAGCCGCAAGATAAAAGACCTTTTGAAGGACTATGAAGATTATACTTTTAAGGGCATTGGCATTGGAGCCCCCAACGGCAACTACTTCCGTGGTACCATAGAACAGGCTCCCAACCTGGGATGGAAAGGAGTTATCCCTTTTGTCGATCAGTTTAAGAAGTATTTCAATGAGCGGGTGGTGCTGACCAACGACGCCAATGCAGCGGCCATAGGGGAGATGATGTTCGGTGGTGCCCGTGAGATGAAGAATTTTATTGTCATCACCCTGGGCACCGGCCTGGGCAGCGGATTGGTGGTCAACGGCGACCTGGTGTACGGCCACGATGGCTTTGCAGGCGAGCTGGGCCACACCTTTGTATACCTGGACCAGGGGCGTAAGTGTGGCTGTGGGCGCAGGGGTTGCCTGGAGACCTATGCGTCGGCCCAGGGCATCAAAAGAACAGTTTTTGAGCTCATGTCCGAAAGTGTCAAGTCAAGCGAGTTGCGCAACATATCATTCTCCGAGATGACCTCTGAACACATCTTTCATGCTGCAAAGAATGGCGACCGCATCGCCAAGGAGGCTTTCGACATCACCGGCCAGTACCTGGGCATGAAAATAGCCGATGCGGTAGTTCATACAAGCCCGGAAGCCATCTTCCTCTATGGCGGACTGGCCAAGGCGGGCAACCTGATCCTCAATCCCACCATCAAGACTTTCGACGACCATGTGATGAACATTTTCAAGGGCAAGGTGTCCATTTTATCCTCCGAGCTCAACGGCAAACAGGGAGCCATCCTGGGCGCCGCCGCACTGGTGTGGAAAAAGAGAAAATAAGTTCCGTGCCGCCCCTTGGATAAACATGGCACAGAACGAACCCTACACAGAGCCAACAACAAGAAATGAGCAAATAAAAAAGCCGGCGTCATCAGGGAATGACGCCGGCGTTTTTTATGGCCGTGCCGTTTAATAACGGTTGTTTGGTGTGAAACCTGGGGCCCTGCTATCTCCCGCGGCTCAAGGATTCACCCACACCCTCCAGCAGCTTTTTGGTGGCAGCGATCCCTTGTTTTTCACCGAGCCGGCTGCCTTCGTATTCTATGCCTATGTATCCGTGGTAATGGGCATCCCGCACGATTTTTAGGATGCGGTGAAAGTCCATGGTGGTTTCGTTGCCCTGTTCATCAAAATCGTAGGTTTTGGCGCTCACTCCTTTGGCCCAGGGCATCAGCTCACGGATGCCTTTGTAACGGTCGTACTTTTGTCCTTCGCCGATGGTGAAATTGCCAAAGTCGGGCAGCGTTCCGCAATTGGGCATGTCAACCGAGCGGATCACCCCGGCCAGCCATTTGCCGTTGGAGGAGTGTCCGCCATGGTTCTCCACCACCACGTTGATGCCATCGTGGGCAGCCCTCTCCGAGAGCCGGCCCAGCCCATCAATGGCTGCACGGGCAACCTCCTGCGAATCGCCGTGGCCCCGGGCATTGACACGAATGGTCTGACATCCCAGGTATTTGGCCGTCTCGATCCATTTGAAATGGTTTTCCACAGCTTTCTCTCTGGCTGCATTGTCGGTGTCGCCCAGGTCACCTTCGCCGTCGACCATGATCAGCACGTTGTTGATGCCTTCGTTGACGCATATGTTGCGCAGCTCAGAGACGTATTGCAGTTTGGTGGTCTTGAAGAAGGTGCTCACATATTCCACCGCCCGGATGTCAAATTCCTCCCGTGCCACCCGTGGAAAATCCAGGTTGGTCATCTTACCGCTGTTGATGGTTCGGTGCAGCGACCATTCAGCCAGCGACAAATCGAAGAACAACCCGTCATCCCGCTGGTCATTGACCTTTGGGGAAACTCCCGACAGCAGGCCCATGCCGGCACCCGCTGCCAGGAGATTTTTTAAAAAATCCCTTCTGTTTGTCATACCAGCCTTGCTTAGAGTTTCTTGAGTTTGATGTTGCGGAACCATACATCGTTGCCATGGTCCTGCAGGCCGATATAGCCCTCGCGGTACTTGCCGAAATCTTCGTACTCGCTGAACTTGCTCTTTTTGACCATCTCCTTCCATTTGTCGGTGCCCAGGTGGTACTCGAGGATCTTCTCGCCGTTCATCCGGTGCACTACGGTGCCCTGGTAAACCATGATCTCTACCTGGTTCCACTCGCCTGCCGGCTTGGCGTTTTGAGGCTCGGGAGCGATCAGGTCGTAGAGAGCCCCTGCCTTCCGGCTGTCGCCCAGCTTGGCATCAATATGCCGTTCGTTATCCAGCACCTGCATCTCGGGGGCCGACTGCCATATGGGCTGGTCTTCCACTTCTTTGGCCAGGTAGAAGATGCCGCTGTTGCCTCCCTTGGAGATCTTCCACTCCAACTTGAGATGGAAATCCTTGAATTTTTGATCATAGACGATGTCGCCTCCGGCTCCGCCGGCTTCTCCCTGTCCCGAGCCTATACAGCGCAGGGCCTGGTCTTCTATGACCCATCCGCTGTCGGGGAAGGCAGCATCGTTGTAGCCCCTCCAGCCATCAGTGTTTTCGCCGTTGAACAGCATTTGCCATCCTTCCTCCTTTTCTTTCTCGGTTAGTGTGTTGGGTTGGTCCATTTCCTTTTGTTTTTGGGATTCCTGGTCTTCTTTTTTTGTGCCCTGTCCGCATGAGGTGAACAAGAATGCGGCCATTATCAGGCCTATAAAAAGATTGGTGTTTAAGCGGTTCATTTTCATAAGTATGTTTTTTGTTGAGACATGGATGTTGGTTCGGTTTTTATTACCTGTTTCGGTTTTGGATTAAGCCGGAGTTTTCCGGTATGTGCCGTAGCCCGGGGTTTTTGATCTTTGCCGGCTGCAGCATCTTTTGATTAGAGCACAGAGCGTTGTCCTTTTCTTACAATTTCCATCCCTCCCGGTAGCTGTGTTTGATGTACCCTTTGGCAGCCTGGTGGGCGTTGATGGTTTTGTACTGCGTGTCGAAATGGGGATGGCCGTCGATAACCTTGAACTCATCGGTGGTCACCACACGGATCTCGTCGTCGGGATCGATGTTTTTGAACTTCATGTTGGTGCCATCCCACAACAGCTCCCGCTTAAGGTCCTGCAGGCGTGTGGCCACAACCCCCATCAGCACCATCTCGGTGAGGGGACCTGCATAGTCGAAGTTGGAGCTGGGCATGGTTCTGTTGCCCGGGCTTTCTTTGCAGGCCCTGGCCCAGTCGCCTATATGGCCTTTCTCCACGCGCCGCAGCTGTTTGGCCGGTCGCCTGTACGATTTGTCATAGGAAAGGGGCAGCAGGAAGGGGTTGCGTCCGTAAGTGCCGCACATCAGCTTGCCCTTGGTGCCAACAAAAAGGCATCCCCCGTTGTGGTCGCGTCCCATGATCTCACCTTCAGGCAGCTCAGGCGGACGCTCAGGCAGCAGTCCACCGTCGTACCAGTTGACTTTCACCTCCGGCATGTTGACCTTGGGCATGTTGGCCCTGGCCGGGAACTTGTAGCGGACAATCTCCGATTGCGGGGGACTCTCCGTGTTGATGGGCGAGGAGGAAGCTTCCACGCTGGTGGGATACTGCAGCTTCAGGGCTTTGAAGATGGGGTCCATGATGTGACAGGCCATGTCGCCCAGGGCACCCGTGCCAAAGTCCCACCAACCCCGCCAGTTCCAGGGGTGGTATACTTCATTGTAGGGCCTGTAGCTGGCCGGTCCAATAAAAAGGTCCCACTTCAGGTGATCGGGCACCTCCATCTCCTTGCCGGGACGTTCCAGTCCCTGTGGCCATATGGGCCTGTTGGTCCAGGCATGGGCTTCGCGGACCTCCCCGATGGCCCCGTCCCATATCCATTCGCACACCTGGCGGATGCCTTCCCCGCTGTTGCCCTGGTTGCCCATCTGGGTGACCACGTTGTACCGCCGGGCTATCTCGGTCATCTGTCTTGACTCCCATACCGAATGTGTGAGCGGCTTTTCGCAATACACATGCTTGCCCATCTTCATGGCATGGATGGAGATGATGGCATGGGTGTGGTCGGGAGTGCCCACCACCACCGCATCGATCTCGTCTCCCATCTCATCGAACATCTTACGCCAGTCGTAATACTTCTTGGCGTTGGGATACTTCTCAAAGGTCGATTTGGCATATTTCCAGTCGACATCGCACAGGGCCACGATGTTTTCATTGGCGAGTCCTTCGAGTACCCCGCCACCGCGACCTCCAACGCCAATGCCGGCAATGTTGAGTTTGTCGCTGGGGGGTGTGTGCCCCAACCCGCCCACCACGTGGTTGGGCAGGATGGTGATACCCGCTACCGCCGCCCCCGTGTTCTTAATGAAGGAGCGCCGGGTCATCTTGGAAGGTTTTCTGTTTTTCTCCATATCCATGGTTTTGAAGTTTATAATGGGATCTGCTTCATTTTTTTATCGGGCTGGTTGGGCCGCAATGATGAGAAGGAGTTGAGAGTTATGCCAACAATGGTTCGATGATGTGGGGCAGGCAGTTGAGCATACTGGAAATGCCCCAGGCAACGACAAGGTGTATGCTTTGTTAATGTCCTTTTAGCAAGCATTTTGTGTAGTTTGGCATGTAGGGTGTATGGCCGGGTTCCCATAATATGCTGGTTAGGGGCAATATACAAAAACTGTAGCTTAATACCAACAGAATACGGGATATATCAACCACATTTATTTTGATGGCTTCATCGGCCGGCCCGGGCAGTCATACCCACCGGCCGGCTTCATCACGGGGCATTGATCGAGGTGGAAGCCGTGGCTGCTGTGGCAGAATAGCCTATAAAAGCTCGATGTTGTTTTTCTCGCATGCCGCCCGCATCTCTTCGGGCCAGATGCCTGCCTGTACTTCCCCGATATGGGCTTTTTGCAGGTACTGCATGCACAGTCTCGACTGCCCGATGCCTCCACCCATGGTTTGTGGCAGCGATCCTTCCAGGAGCCTGGAGTGGAAATGCAGGTCTTTTCGTTCTTCCACCCCGCAAAGTTTGAGTTGTTGCTCCAGCGATTCAGGACTAACCCGTATACCCATGGAGGAGATTTCAAAAGCTTTTTTCAGCACCGGGTTCCAGACCAGTATGTCGCCGTTGAGACCCCTGTAACCGTTGATCGTGGGTGACGACCAGTCGTCATAGTCGGGGGCCCTCAAATCATGCGGCGTACCATCCATCAGGCTGTGGCCGATACCGATCAAAAAGACTGCCCCATGTTCGCTGGCTATCAGGTCTTCACGTTGTCCGGGCGACCTGTCGGGGTATTTTTCCTGAAGCTCCTCGCTGTGTACGAAGGTGATCTTTTTGGGCAACACCGGGCGAATAACGGGTATGCGTTCGGTGATGGCCTGTTCGGTTTCCACCATGGCCTCATAGATTTTCTCCACCGTCTTTTTCAGCGTGTCCAGGTGGCGCTCGGAGCTGTCCAACACTTTCTCCCAGTCCCACTGGTCGACATACACCGAATGCAGGTTGTCGAGCTCCTCGTCGGGACGCAGGGCATTCATGTCGGTGTATATGCCCCCGACCTTTTCTCTGTCCAGCGTGGCCAGTTTCATGCGTTTCCACTTGGCCAGGCTCTGTACCACTTCTACCCGGCTTTTGTTGAGCGATCCAACCGGGAAACTGACCGGTTGTTCCACACCGTTTAAATCATCGTTGATGCCCGTTCCCGACAGCACCAGCATGGGTGCGGTGACACGCTGCAGGTCCAGTTTTTTGGCCAGGACCTTTTGAAATTCATCCTTGATGAACTTGATGGCCGACTCGGTGGCCTCCCGGGTGAGCATGTTCCGGTAATCGTGAGGAATGATGAGATTTTTCATGGTCATTGATTTTTCATATTCAACTTACAATTTGCTTTAAAAAGAAAGGCCTTCTTCGGAAGTTACCGGAGAAGGCCTGGCGGATTATAGCAACAAAAGACAACCTTCCCCGGTGGCGGGCGGTTGTTATTATTGTTGTTGTTATTGTTTTGAAGCCTGTATTCCATGATCACAGCGGTTTTAAGCGCAAAAAAAAAGCCTTCCCTGATGGCAGGAAGGCTTCGAATGCTTTTTGTGGTTATGGTTACAGCTCATCACAGCCTTCCTGCTCGTAGACGCGATTGTCGTTACGATTCAAATTGGAAGGGTTGTGATTGCTGACCAGGTACATCATAGTCCGTAGAGTTCGGGTAACAATTATGCAGACAAGAAACAAATTATTTCATTACCATGCAAACCGTTGGTGGAAAAATTCAGGAATTTAATCACTTCTCAGGTTCCTTTCGATGATGTCGTAAGGGATCTTGGTGTCGGAGTAAACCTGCCATTGGGCGATTTTTTCATTCTTCACCACGGCCTTCCAGGCGCAGGGCAGCTTCCAGGAATTGACCGTCTCTGAATTTTTTTGACTGCGGTAGGTTCCCGTGGCCCATCCAAAAAGACCTATCAGTTCTTCGTCTTCAATGATCTCGGTCACCTCAATGGTGTAATCGGGAAAGAAGTCGAAATATCCCTTCCAGGCTTCCTTCATTTTGCTTTTTCCCACCACCTTTTTCCCGTGCGAATTGATAAAGGTGTGGTCGTCGGTTATCAAAGTCCCAATCTTTTTAACCTGGTGGGCATTGATGGCCTTGACGAAATTCATGACTGTTTTAACGCTCATAACCCTTGTTTTTCAATATCCAAAATTCTTTTTGATGCGAAGGCGGAAGCCGATGGTGCCGGGCTCATGTTTCATGGCCGGCACGACATGAAAGTTCAAAAAGCAACGGTCGGGCTTGTTTAGTTCGCTGTGGGCGACCATCACAGATCCGTCCGCCGTGGCATCCTTCCCGACCACAATGGCACAACAGCCCCTTGCCTGTTTTTGTGCTAGAAACAGCAGACCTGTAAGTATCCTAATGAATAAGAGATAAGTGGGTTTTAAACCTGGATTGAGCATGTGCTTGTGCTGTTGATTTTAAAAGTAAGACCTTTCTCTTTCGCCGCTCCAAATTTATAAATTTAGGGAAAAGCCAGAGAAAAGCAAAAATCTTTAGTGCTTTATTCTTCCCGGGGTGTTTTGTTGGAGTCCTTGTTTATCAGGATCTTATGATGGTATAATGTTTTTTGCCCTGTGGATTTTGCTGAGGAATTGTCATTATTTATTGATAGGATCATTTTTTAATTGATTGGGTGGGCGAAGGACCATCCCGGCAAGCAGGTAAAATCAACTGTTTGGCAGTTTTATACGATTATTTTTTATTTATTATTTGGCCGTATGGAACCTGCATGAATAATCGTGTCCTTGAGCGTAGGTTACTGGATGCAGGTTTCACAAGTTTATTTTTTTTGTTACTTTGTCACGGACGTTTCATACGGTTATCATTTATTTAATAATTTGGCCGTATGGAACCTGCATGAATAATCATGTCCTTGTTGTGTAGGTTGCTGGATACAGGTTTCATTTGACCAAAGATATTTAAAATAATAATCACATGAAATATTTGACTATTGCCGCATGTGCAGCCTTGATGCTTGCTGCTTCAACACTGTCGGGCCAGCCCGAGCGCGATTACGACCTGACACAAGACAAGGTGCTTTACCTGGTGGGCTATGCGCACCTGGATACCGAGTGGCGATGGGACTATCCCACCACCATCAATGAGTACCTGAAGAATACCCTGGATGAGAATTTTGAGCTCTTTGAGAAGTATCCGGAGTACGTGTTCAATTTTACCGGCTCGCGCCGCTATCGAATGATGCGAGAATATTATCCCGAACGCTATGACAAACTCAAGGACTACATCGACAAAGGGCGCTGGCTTGTTTCCGGCTCATCAGTGGACGAGGGGGACGTGAATGCACCTTCACCGGAGACTGTCATCCGCCAGGTGCTCTATGGCAACCAGTATTTTCGTGAGGAGTTTGGTAAGGAAAGCGTGGATTACATGTTGCCCGACTGTTTTGGTTTCCAGGCGCACCTTCCTTCGGTATGGGCCCATGCCGGCATCAAGGGTTTCTCCACCCAGAAGCTGAAATGGGGCTCGGCCGCAGGTGTGCCTTTCAATGTTGGTTTGTGGGAAGGTCCCGACGGGGAGTCGGTGATCATGGTCAACAGCATACGCGACTATGGCGGGGGGGGGGGGCCCCGGGTTGACACCTCTGAATTTTTCAGCCATTACCTGGAGAAGGTGGGGGATAAGTACGGTTTTTACGGGGGATACACCTATTATGGCGTCGGAGATATCGGGGGTTCACCCCGCGAGGAAGATGTACGTCACATGGTCAACTCCCTGGACCATCCCGACAGCAAGGTAAAGGTTATACCTGCGGCCAGCGACAGGTTGTATAAGGATATCACACCTGCCCTGCGCGACAGCCTGCCCGTGTACCGGGGCGACTTTCTGCTCACCGAGCACTCGGCGGCCTCCATCACCTCACAGGCCTATCTCAAGAGATGGAACAGGAAAAACGAAAAGCTGGCCCAGTCGGCCGAGCTGTCGGCCGTGATGGCCGACTGGCTGGGTGGCGCCGACTATCCCTTTGATAAACTTTACGATTCATGGGAGCTGGTCCTGGGCAGCCAGATGCACGACATCATACCGGGCACCAGCATTCCCTCGGCCAACCATTATGCCTGGAACGATGAGGTGATTGCCATGAACGGCTTTGCTGCCGTGGAGAAATATTCCACCGGCGCCGTTTCCCGGGCACTCAACACCCAGGTGGAAGGCGAACCGGTGGTGGTCTACAATCCCGTATCGCGCAAGAGACAGGATGTGGTGGAGGCTACCCTGCCGGAAACTCGATACGATCAGGTGGCCGTTTATGGTCCCGATGGCCGGAAAGTGCCCTCCCAGGTGGTGGATGCCAAGGATGGCCAGACGCGGGTGCTTTTCCTGGCCGAGGTGCCCTCCGCCGGTTATGCCGTTTATGATGTGCGTGGCGGGGAAGAGCCTGCCGGGGGCGACCGGCTGGAGGTGACCCGCAGCACACTGGAAAATGGCCGCTACAAGGTGGCGCTCAATGACAACGGCGATGTTGCTTCGGTCTATGACAAGAAGCTGGAACGCGAGCTGTTGAAATCACCTGCCAGGCTTGCCCTGCTGAAAGCCAACCCCCGCATGTGGCCCGCCTGGAACATGTCGTGGCGCGAACGCATCCGTGGGCCCTACGCATATGTCAGCGACACACCCCAAATACGTATCAAGGAGGACGGTCCCGTACGTGTCTCCCTGGAGGTCACCCGCCAGAGCCACGGCTCCACCTTCCGGCAGACCATCAGCCTGGCCGCCGGTGATGCCGGAAAAAGGCTGATGTTCGACAACAAGGTGGAGTGGAAGACCAAAGGAACAACCCTGAAGGCGGTCTTTCCCCTGAGCCCTTACAATTTCAATGCCCGCTACAACCTGGGACTGGGCACCATCCAACGGCCCAACAACCACTCACGCAAGTACGAGGTGCCCTCGCGCGAGTGGATCGACCTGACCGACACCAGCGGTACCTATGGTGTTTCGGTACTCGACGACTGTAAGCACGGCTCCGACAAGCCCGACGGGCATACCCTGCGACTGACCCTCCTGCATACGCCCATAGCCAATACCTACCACGACCAGGCCACCCAGGATTTTGGCACCCACCGCTTCACCTATGCCCTCTATGGACACCAGGGCGACTGGAATGAAGGCAGGACCGAATGGCAGGGACTCTACGTCAACCAGCCCCTCCAGGCCTATCATGTAGACAAGCACCCGGGTCAGATGGGACAGACCTTTTCTTTTGCCAGCCTGAACACCGATGATATAGCCATACGGGCCATCAAGAAAGCCGAAGACGACCAGTCTTATATTCTCCGTCTGCAGGAACTTTCCGGAGATCAAACCAGTGGTGTGGTGGTTGACCTGGGACCCGACATCCGCTCAGCTGTCGAGGTTGACGGCCAGGAGCGCCGGGTTGGGGATGTGGCGACCCGCCAGGGCAACCTGCACCTGGATTTCGGAGGTTACGACATCCGCAGCATCTCGGTCAGACTTGAAGAACCCGCCGAAGAAGTGGAAGGACCGCGACAGCAGCCGGTGGAGCTGCCCTTTAACATCGATGTGGTATCGGCCGACGACAACCGCGATGATGGTGCCATCGACGATTCGGGCCGCACTTACCCGGCCAACATGCTCGATGGGCACATCCGCAACGACGCCCTGGTTTATCAAATGGGAAGTCGTGAAGATGGCGAAATGAACGCCCTGCAATGCCGGGGGCAGGAGATCACCCTCCCCGAAGGCGACTACAGCAAGGTGTACCTGCTGGCGGCTGCCAGGGAGAGCACCAACGCTTCCTTCTCCTGTGGGGGCAATACGGAGGAGTTTTCCATCCAGCCCTGGACCGGCTTTGTGGGTCAGTGGGACAAGCGGGTGTTTGCCTCGAAGGATCAGCGACACGTTAAAAGGGTCAGACCCGGCTTCATCAAGCGCGACGAGATAGCCTGGTTTGCCTCCCACCACCACCGGCCCGACAAGAACGTGGCATACCAGTACTCCTACATGTTCCAGTATGAGATGGACCTGCCGGAAGGAGCACAGACCCTCACCCTGCCTGAGAACAGTGATGTGATGGTTTTTGCCGTGACCGTGGCCGATAATCCCAGCGACCGGGCCAGGCCCATGACACCGCTGTACGACGAGCTGTCCGGGCGCGAAGGTTTCGACCTGCCGGAAACATCCTATTACGGCAAGGGGATGGAGCCCTATGCCCGGATAGAGAAGACGCAAAAGAGCGACCCGGAGAAGATCTTCTCCCAGATATCTGAAGAGGATTATGCCAACCTCTCTTCATTGAACGGGGTGAACATGACCTATTACCCCGAGGGGGAAGCCTACACCAAGGCATCGGTCAGGGGTGAGAAGATCCTCCTGCAGGACAATTTCGACGGGTCGGGCATGAGCCTGGGGCAGTTTGATGAGATCATGTGGTACGACAACGGCGAGGGGAGGTACGTGATGGACCTGCAGCAGCCTGTTGCGCTCGACAGCATACGCACCTATTCGCCTGTCTTTTCCCATTATGGCATACCTGTGTACACTGTCTGGGGCACCAACCAGGCAGATCCCTCCGTCAGTGGCAACCCTGCCGATAAGGGATGGACCTACCTGGGTGCCAACCGTACAGGCGAGGTCTGGGGCAAAGCCTGGAACCGCACCACCCTCAGGATGCCTTCCGACAGCAAACCCTTCCGCCACATCATGTGGGTGGCCGACAAAAACTGGCATGGCACCCACTATTTCTTCGAGGTGGATGTGTTTGAAAAACCTTAAATGGGTGCTGTTGGTGTAGCCGTGGTAAAGGGTTGTCCGGATTGATGCCCCATTGTTGGCAGGATAGATGCCATAAGATGGGGCCTGTGTTTTGGCTGCCCTGGCTGCTGTGTAAAACAGTTTATTCCACCACTTTTTGTATGACGGGCAAGAGGGTTTTTGCGTAACGCATGAATCCCAGGTCGGTGTAATGAACCCCGTCGACTGTGCCTTCATAGTCATCACCCAGCAGCTTTTTTCCATGGATAAAATGGAGGTTGGTGTGGCCCCTTTGCTGAAGGATTTCAAAGGCTTTTTTTAGCTCCTTGTTTTTGGAGCGGTAGTTTTGTTGATGGTCGGAGGCCAGCCACCGGTTTTGATGGCCTGCATTGCCCACCAGGATCACAGGCAGAAGGGGCTTTTTGTTTTTAATGTATGAAACAAAACGCAGGGTGCGCTCCCGGATCTGTTCCACCCGAAGGTTGGGCGTACAGTCCAGCACCAGGCAGGAGAGTCTTGTTTGTGCCAGGAATCGTGCCAGGGGCATGTCGAGGGTGCCATTGCCGGAAAACCCCAGGTTGATGATGTGCTGGTCCAGTCTTCTTCCGATAAGGTTGGTGGGAACCATCCCCGGCCGGGAAGCTGAACAGCCCTGTGTGATTGACGTTCCGTAGAAAACGATGGGGGAGCCTGCTGTGCTTTTTGCCGGTTTCCATTCGGCATGGGCGTTGATGCCGATCCGCAGGGAGTCGATGCCATCATAGGCCGGCAGGTAAACAAGGTATTCCCTTGTCTGGGTGGTCATACCTGAGAGCAGGGTTCCCCGCCATTTTGCTGAATCAGGCTTGGTTGCAGCTGCCCACCGCCACGGCTCATTGCTGTTATT
>CAJXLE010000004.1 GCA_913055895.1 uncultured Bacteroidota bacterium
AATATTTACGGCCTTTTTGTCGGACTGGCGGCTTTATGTTATGGCATCAATGCCAACGAGATCAAATTCAAATTGAAAGGCCTCAGGGGTATTGAAATAACGGCACTTTCATTCACTATTGCCGGACCTGTTGGATTGGCTTATTTATTGGGGTCTGATTTTTCGCAAGTAGCAGAAACCGAACATTATATACAAAACCTGGGCTATGTTTTTATGCTGGCTATGTTTAGCTCAGTAGCTGCTTTGTCCATTTTTTACACCTTTCTCCAGTATGTGGATCCATTGTTTGGGACTTCGGTAACCTATTTGATACCGGTGTTTGCAATTTTTTGGGGTGTATTGGATGGTGAACAGATTATCCCTTTACAATTTCTGTTTATCGGAGGTATTTTACTCGGTGTGTACCTTGTAACCCGGAATAATTATTCAAAATCAATATTCTAAAGAATATTGTTATTACCCGGTTCCAGGATAATATATTTGGTACAGGAATAATTAAAAAAAACTTTTTTTCTTTTTGCAAATTAAAAAAAATAGACGGGATCGAAGGTGCCCCTCAGATAAAATTAGCCACTCATGCCTGGGATTGAGGATTGCCGGAGTCCACTAAGCTCCAGGGTATAGAAGTATCTTACATGGATTGGAGGATGCAGCTGAGTTTATGGGCATCTTCCAGTGCATAGCCATAAAAATCGTTGTTGAAATAGCAGTAAACCTCCCCGACACCGCCATCCTTTATCATCCGTTTGATTGAGTCGGCCCATACCAGGAGTTGCTGCTCTGAGTATTTCGATGCATAGGGTTCATCCGGCCCGTGAAAACGGAAGTAGGCAAAGTCTGACGAATTCATCACATGGGGAGGCATGTTTAAACCCGACACGTTGCAAAATGCCGCATTGTATCTCTCCAACAGCTTCCCGGTTTGTTCATCCCACCAGGAAGGATGCCTGAATTCCATGACATTTCTCTTTTCCGGGTCCAGGCCTTCCAGAAAAGTCCCGAGTGTTTCAAAGTTTTCCCTTGTGTTGTGAAAGGAGGGAGGGGTCTGAAAGAGGATGCATCCAGCCTGGTGGCCCATCTGTTCCACCAGGGAGTAAAACTTCCTGACATCCCGGCCGGCATCCCGGAACTTCTTGCGGTGCGTGATCTGCCGGTGGGCTTTGAACGTCATTTTAAAGTTCTCGGGCAGCTTCTTCTTCCAACCTTTCAGCATATTGGCAAAAGGATGGCGGTAAAAAGACATGTTCAGCTCCACGGTGTCAAAATGTTGTGCATAATGGCTGAGCCATTCACTTCTTTTTAGGTCGGAGGGGTAGAATACATCCACCCAATGCCCGTAACTCCATCCACTGGTACCTATACGAATCATACCTTTTGGACCTTTTGATTTTGATGACATGGAATTGTTTGTTAAATTTAAGGAAAATATTGGAGGTGACCGGTGTGGCTTTTTCCTTCCAAATCCTTTTCAGACACCACAGCCTATGGATAAGGACGCTTTGGCAGACAGACTTCGCATCAGCGCACAGGAGGTAGGTGAAAAACTTTCCCTTGACCTGAAGCATTATTTGCAGGCAACAAACCGCGAAAGGATGGTCTTTGGGTTGAGTGGTGGTCTGGATTCTGCAGTTGTTGCTGCACTGTGTGTAAATATCCAGGACCCCGATAAAATCACGGCGCTTGTCATGCCCGATAAGGAGGGCAACAGGCAAAATACCATGGATGCCATAGAGCTGGCCCAAAACCTGGGTATCCGTTACAGGGTGATATACCTGGATCCCTACCTGGAAAGTGCCAGGGTGCGTTTCCCTATACCTTTTATCGGATACCGGATGAAGGCACGACTGGTACGTTTTTTTTATAAAAAGATGAAACGCCAAACAGGAGAGACGCCTTTTCAGACGATCCTGAAAGGAGGTGCTGGATTTGCCTATAACCGCTATCTGAACAAAGGTACAGCCAATTACCGTTTTAAACACCGTCTGCGACTTACTTTCCTGTACCAGGCAGCTGAAGAGACCAATGCCATGGTCGTGGGGGCAGCAAACCGTACCGAATACCTCACCGGCTTTTTCGTAAAATATGGCATCGACCACAATGCCGACATCATGCCTTTGCTGAACCTCTACAAAACACAAATCTATGAACTGGCTTCCTGGCTGCAGTTGCCGGATAAATTCATCCAAAAACCCCCCAGTCCCGATATGATACCCGGCATCACAGACGAATATGCTTTTGAGGTGCCCTACCTGGAGCTCGACGCCCTGCTCTATGCCCTTGAGAATGATATTGAACCCGACAGTGATATGTCCCATCATATGGAGTATGTGCGTTCGCTCTGCAATAATTCTAAACACATGCGCCATATGTATGTCCCTGATGCAGGACTGAACAATACCCTGCGGATGAGTTGATCGTTGCCAGGGCTTCTGGCAATGTCATGCGATGCTCCTGCGCTTGCGGTTTGTCTGACCGTAAAGCAGCAAAAGACTTGATCCATGCAACACAAACCCCAATATTATTACAGCCAGTCGGCTGTCATTCCTTATTTCAGGAAGAACGGCCGACCTGTGGTGATGCTTATATCCACCAGGAAGAAGCAAAAATGGACCCTTCCCAAGGGGATCATTGAACCCGGCCATTCACCGGCTGGTTCTGCCGCCAAAGAAGCTTTTGAGGAAGCTGGCATCAGGGGTCAAATCCGTGACCAACGGTTTGATTATTTTGAATATTACAAATGGGGCGGTATATGCACTGTCGATGTTTTCCTGATGGAAGTGAGCGAGGTGCTCGACCAATGGCCGGAGAAAGACGAAAGGCAGCGAACACTGGTAGATCCCTGCCAGGCCCCGGACCTGATTGGCAGGGAAGCCATCAAACCCGTCCTCGAGCATTTTTGCCGGGAGCAGGACCGATGGTCCGGTCGTCCCGATACAGCCAGGAGGTAAAAAAATGATGGCCTCCCCGCAACTTTGTCCGTCGTATTTACATCTAATCAATAAAAGAACGTATGTTAGGATTGCGCTGGAGGTCAAATCTTGTATGGGTTGTTGTAGCGCTGATGATGGCATGGGTGTATGTGTCCTGTGAGGAGAAGGACACCCAGATGGTTCATGAACTCAATGCACCCGACAACCTCTCGCAGGAGGTTTATGAGGTCTATTCCAGATTGCTTGTCGAGCGGCTGGACAGGGAGAATTTCCTGGTCATACAGCAGGAAACCGACACCACACTTCACCGTCCTGCCTGCCGGAACCTTTTGGCATCCGATACAACTTCCCTTCTTGAATCAACCATGAACGACTATGTGTCCGGCAACAAACAATCCGCTAACTTCGATTACGCCTTTTCCACCGATCAAACCATACAGCTGATCACAAGAGAGGAATTTGATTCATACGAGAACTGGGAGGGTTTTACAAAAAATTATCCCGATGCCGGCGGAATACTCTTTCTCCGACTTCCCGGCTTCAATGATGAACATACCCAGGCATTGCTGGAGTACACCTGGCGCACGGGCGATTATACGAAAGACACCTACCTTGTTTATATGGTGAAGGCCGAAAATAACTGGGACATTCGGGTCCACGAACCCCTCTGAGTTTTTGGGCCAACACCGGAAAGTTGGCTTTGCATCCTGATAAGTGCTGTTTCTTTCCACTTCGTCAGGCTTTTCACTGCCTCCAGGGCTTTCGCAGGCTTTTCAGCGCGGCTTGTCAGAACCTTGATTCAGTCTTCCCAGGGCGTTCACGCAATATTCTCGGAGCCTGCACCGCCTTGTTTTCAGGGCCTGCACCCAGTCTCCATTGAGCCATGGTCCCGTCTTCCCAGAGCCTTCCTGCGACATTCAGATTGTTTTTGCGGTGGCTTAATATTGCTTCAATTAGGTCTTCCCGGGGTCTCAACTTTCTTTATCGCCAGCCGGGTTTCACCCCGTGCATCCATATGAGCGTCCTTGAAAAAATGGAACACCACCCAGGATTCCCGGTACTGTTTTGTTTCTGATATTCAATGTGTTGAACTCCGCATAATTTAGAAAGATTCTAAATAGAATGCCTGCAGGGAAAATCTTTGTGAATTATTTGGATGCTTAATTTAAATAAACTTATTTTGGTATTACAATACTTAAATAACACATAAGAGTGCACACCTTTCATATCAATTTATAACTGTACTTTAAGATGAAAAGACAAATTATACACATAGATGAGGAGAAATGCGATGGTTGCGGCCTTTGCGTTCCCAACTGCCACGAAGGCGCCCTCCAGATCATCGATGGTAAAGCCCGCCTGGTAAGCGACCTGATGTGCGACGGACTGGGAGCATGTATCGGACACTGCCCCCAGGGAGCCATTACACTGGAAGAAAGGGAAGCCGAAGCTTACGATGAACGGGCTGTCATCGAGCAGATGGTTGCCAAAGGATTCAACACCCTAGTGGCACACCTCAACCACCTGAAAGAGCACAAAGAATTTGGCTACATGAAACAGGGAGTGCGTTACCTCCAGGAACATCGAGATGAACTGGATTTTGACCCCGATGCGGTGATTGCCCGGGTACACAGCGGCGGGAAAACATCCGTCGCCGGGTCTGGCGGATCCAACCACCAGCATGCTTCTGAAGGTTCAGACAGATGCGGCAGTGGAGGCTGCCCCGGCAGCCAGGAGCAAACACTGGAAGCACCGGCGGGGGAAACCCTGACCCAAACCGAGCCTCTGGCTCAGTCCCAGGCCTCCCGACTCAAACACTGGCCCGTGCAGATGCACCTGGTCAATCCCACCAGCGAGCATTTTTACGAGGCCGACCTCCTGCTGGCTGCCGACTGCGTTGCCTATGCCATGGGCGATTTTCACAACCGCTACCTGAAGGGAAGGCCCCTGGCCATTGCCTGTCCCAAATTAGACAGCAACAAAGAAGTGTATGTACAAAAGCTTATAGCCATGATCAATGAAGCCCGCATCAATACCATCACCCTGATGAAGATGGAAGTGCCCTGCTGTGGGGGATTGCAGCAAATGGCACAGATGGCCGTGGAAAACGCCCGGCGCAAAGTGCCCATAAAAGCAATAACCGTTGGTGTCCAGGGTGATGTACTCGGTGAGGAATGGATATAATACAATTTAATGCAAACCAAAAAAAAACAATACATTATGAAAGACAAGAAAATGTTTTGCTTTCAGTGCCAGGAAGCGGCAAAAAACGAAGGATGCACCATCAAAGGTGTTTGTGGCAAATCTGATGAAGAAGCCAACCTGATGGACCTGCTGGTATATGTGATCAAGGGAATATCAATCTATGCACAGAAAGCCAGGGAAAACAATGTGGACTATCACAAGAGCCGCGTCGACAAATTTGTCTTCGACGGCCTTTTCGCTACCATCACCAATGCCAATTTCGACAAGGAGGCCATCAACGAATACATTCGAAAAGGATTGGACATCAGGAACAACCTGCGCCAAACACTAAAGAACAAAGGCGTGCAGCTTGACAACGACCAGCTGCACGATGCAGCCACCTGGCAGGGCTTCACCCCCGATGAATTCCTCCGTAAAGGCCAGGACATCGGCGTGCTCGACACCCCGAACGAAGACATCCGCTCGCTGCGCGAATTGATCACATACGGGGTGAAGGGTGTTGCTGCCTATGCCGAACATGCCTGGAACCTGGACGAAAAATCCGACGACATATACAATTTCATGCAGGACGCCCTGGTGGCTGCCACCGACGACAGCCTGGGCGTGGAAGACCTGATAAGCTGGGTCATGGCCACGGGCAAACACGGCGTCGATGTGATGGCCCTGCTGGACAAAGCCAACACCACAGCCTACGGACATCCGGAAATCAGCGAGGTCAACCTGGGCGTGCGCAACCGTCCCGGTATCCTGATCAGCGGCCACGATATGAAGGACATGGAAGAGCTGCTCGAACAAACAAAGGATACAGGTGTTGACGTCTACACCCACAGCGAAATGCTGCCTGCCAACTACTATCCGGCCTTCAAAAAATACGACCATTTCGTTGGCAACTATGGCAACTCCTGGTGGAAGCAGAAGGAAGAGTTTGAAACCTTCAACGGACCCATCCTTTTCACCACCAACTGCATCGTGCCGCCTTCGAAGAAAGCCACCTACCGCGAGCGCATCTATACCACAGGTGCTTCCGGACTGGAAGGATGCACCCACATACCCGGCCGCCAGAACGGCCAGCCCAAGGACTTCTCACCCATCATCGAGCATGCCAAAAAATGCGATCCCCCGCAGGAGATCGAAACCGGTAAGATCGTAGGAGGCTTTGCCCACAACCAGGTCGAACAGCTGGCCGATAAGGTGGTGGATGCCGTGAAATCAGGCGCCATACGCAAGTTCTTCGTCATGGCAGGATGCGACGGCCGTTTTAAGAGCCGCGAGTATTACACCCGCTTTGCCGAAGAGCTGCCCGACGATACAGTGATCCTTACAGCCGGATGTGCCAAGTACCGTTACAACAAACTCAACCTGGGCGATATCGGCGGCATACCCAGGGTGCTGGATGCAGGACAGTGCAACGACTCCTATTCGCTGGCCGTAATCGCCCTGAAACTGAAAGAGATATTCGAGCTCAACGACATCAACGAGCTGCCCATCGAATACAACATCGCCTGGTACGAGCAGAAAGCAGTTATTGTCCTGCTCGCATTGCTCTATCTCGGCGTGAAAAACATTAAGCTGGGTCCCACCCTGCCGGCCTTCCTCTCACCCAACGTGGCCAACGTGCTGGTGGAACAGTTCGGCATCAACGGCATCAACACCGTCGAAGAAGACATGAAAGCCATGCTGCAGTAAAAAAACATACCCCGCTAAGCGGACCCCTTAGCGGACCCCTTAGCGGTCCCCTTAGCGGGGTTAAATAGACTGATTATGAAGACGATACACATTAGTGAGGCGGAATCGAGAAAGAATCCCCACGGGGTAGATGCCCGCAAGCTATACGACTCCGAACATGCCATGGTCACCCACATCACGTTGCAACCGGGTGAACAGCTTAAGCGGCACATCACTCCTGTGGATGTATATTTTTATGTGCTGGAAGGCAGGGGTGTCATTGAGATTGGTGAGGAAAGCCGGGAGGTGACGGCCGACACCATCATTGACAGTCCCGCCCGTATTCCGCATTGCTGGTACAACAAGTCGGAACAGGTGCTTCGTGTGCTGGTCAACAAAGTTCCCAGGCCCCGGGAGCAGACCCGTTTGCTCTAGTCTTTGGGATCAGGCAAAAAGGAGCAGGCTGGCGGCCATAATGGCCATACCAGCTATCATCCCATAAATGGACCAGTGGTGTTTGCCGTATTCACGGGCGGCCGGCAGCAGTTCGTCGAGGGAGATGAACACCATGATGCCGGCCACAGCGGCAAAGAGGATGCCGAAGATCAGGGGCGAGAGGAAGGGCATGAGTATCAGGTATCCGATGATGGCCCCTACCGGCTCTGAGAGTCCTGAAAGGAAAGAATGCCAGAAAGCCTTTTTCTTGTTGCCCGTGGCGTAATATATGGGCACCGATACCGCGATGCCTTCGGGTATGTTGTGTATGGCAATGGCCATGGCGATGGCCACACCCAGCGCCGGGTCATTGAGTGCCGACATGAAAGTGGCCAGTCCTTCCGGGAAGTTGTGTATGGCAATGGCCAGGGCTGTAAAAAGTCCCATCTTCATGAGCTTTATGTCCTTTACGCCACCCTTGTTGTTGCCCAGTTGCTCAACTTTTCTGACCTCGTGGGGGTTCTCCCCAGAAGGGATCATGTAATCGATGAGGCCGATGAAAAGGATGCCGCCAAAAAAGGCCAGTACGGTGAGGTTATAGCCCTGTTGGGCTCCCAGCTCTTCCACCAGTGATTCTTTGGCCTTAAAAAATATCTCGATCATGGAGACATAGATCATCACACCTGCCGAGAAACCCAGGGCCAGTGACAGGAAGCGGGTGTTGGTGGTTTTTGTGAAAAAAGCCAGTACGCTACCTATCCCGGTTGACAGTCCTGCGAAAGCGGTAAGTCCAAATGCCAGCAGTAGATTTTCAGTCATTGTTGTAGGCTTTAAGGGTGTGACATCATTGGGTTTTCCGGCTGAGAAGCTCCGGATTGCGGGCTATTTGCCTGAAAAAGGCTCCTTTATCCTCAGGCTATATGGCTCCTTTCTTACAGTTCAGATAACATACACATGAAACATCCAATCCATCACCACTCATATTTACCGAACTTAATGTGGTACGATTGAGCCGGCCATTTGTTTGATACAGCTGCCTGGATTTATGCGTCCCCCGATGCCTCGTAAGCCTGATCCACTGATAGGTCCTGTTGTTTGGATGCTTCCACTGCCAGCTCGTCGCACCGTTCATTTTCGGTGATGTTGGCATGGCCCTGTACCCAGTACAGCCGCACCAGGTGTTTGCGGTATAGCTCCAGCAGTCTTTTCCACAGGTCGGGATTTTTTTTCTTCTTAAAATTTTTCTTTTCCCAGTTAAAGACCCATCCTTTTTCGATGGCGTCGGCCACATATTTGGAGTCGGTATAGATGGTGACTTTTGATCCTTCTGATTTTAATGCTTCCAGGGCTTTGATCACTGCCAGCAGTTCCATCCGGTTGTTGGTGGTCTTGCGGAAACCCTCCGAGAGTTCCTTCCTGTGGGGCCCCGACATCAGCACCACCCCATAGCCGCCAGGTCCGGGATTGCCCCGCGATGCCCCGTCGGTATAAACTGTGATCTCGTGTGCCATAGTTGTTTTTTGGTAAATATCAACATGTTCCTTATACAGCTATAAGGAGACAGATCAAAGATAATCAAAAAAAGGATGTTTGCGATCCGGGCCGAAAAGAAAGGAACACCTGCGGGTTGCATTAAAAACCGGCAGGTGTTCCTTGTGGTATGTTTGTTATGTAGGGTGGCACAAAGGGATTGCGATCTCAAGTGCCGAAGACCTGGCCCTATTTGCCGACGATGGTCATCTCGTCGATGAGCCGGTCGGCTCCGGCGAATTTGTCGATGACAAAGAGCACGTAGCGTATGTCGACGCTGATGGTGCGTTGCAGTCTGGGTTCAAACTGTATGTCGCCGGTCATGGCTTCCCAGTTGCCGTCGAAGGCAATGCCGATCAGCTCTCCTTCGTCGTTCATCACCGGGCTGCCTGAGTTGCCGCCGGTGATGTCGTTGTCGGAGATGAAGCACACGTTCATTTGTCCGTTCTCGCCGTAGGGTCCGTAATCCTTATCCCGGTAAAGCTGTTTAAGCTTTTCGGGGACGATGAACTCATCGTTGGTGGGATCTTCTTTTTGCATGATGCCCTCCACGGTGGTGTAATAGTCATAGTGCACGGCATCCCTGGGATAGTAGTCGTTAATATCGCCATAGGTAAGGCGCATGGTGAAGTTGGCATCGGGGTAGAATTTCTTGTCGGGTTGCATCTCCCGCAGGCCCTGCATGAAAAGGCGCTGCCCTTTGCTCAGCTTTTGGTCGTAGCTGCGGAATTTGCCGCCCATCTGACGTACTTTGTTCTGGATGGACTGGGCAGCCGCAAAGGCCGGGTCGTTCTCCAGGGCTTCCAGGCTGGGATCGTCCAGGAAGTCATTCAGGCGGTCCATCGAAACCAACATGGAATTGTCGAATACCATGTCGGTATATTTTTGGTAGCTGCCGTCGTAGAAATTCTCGATGCGTTTGAAGATGTCGGGTTGCAGGTCGTCTGGCACGTTTTCGTGGAACACTTCCAGCATCTCGCTCATCAGCTTCCTGTCGGTAGGTGCGTGGTAGTCCTTGTAGAAATCCTTCATCCGCTCGCGTATGTTGCTGACTTCGGCTTCGATGGCTTTGGTGCTGTCGGGGTTGTTTTTGAGCACCCGGTACAAGCCCTGCAGGCGGGAAGCAAACCGGCCGATTTCATAACCACCGAACAGTGCCTCGTTCAGGTACAGGACCGTTTTGTAATATTTTCTGCGGTCTTTGTATGCTTCCTCGATGTTTTCCAGGGTGTTGCCATATTTTTCGCGGCGCTGTTCATTTTCGGCTGCCCACTCTCTGAAGCGGTCCTCCAGCTGCTGACGGTCGCCTATCACATCCAGCCGGTTGAGGCCTTCGTTTTGTCCGATGCTGTATTTATAGTAGTTGCTGACCCGCGAATGCTTGGATGAGTATTTGAGTTCCAGTTCTTCGCTTGAGCTCATGGCTTTCTCCATAATGTTCAGGATCTTCTCCCTGACCTCTATGCGGGTGGGGTTCACCAGGTTTTTGGCTTCCTTCACCCCGTAGGAAGTCATGTAGCGGTCGGTGCCCCCGGGAAACCCCATGATCATGCTGAAATCGCCCTTCTTGATTCCTTCCAGGGATATGGGCAGGTGGTGGTCGGGCTTGAGGGGTTCGTTCTCTTCAGAGTATTCGGCGGGTTTGCCGTCGGGTCCGGCATAAACCCTAAAGACGCTGAAGTCACCCGTATGGCGTGGCCACATCCAGTTGTCGGTGTCGCCGCCGTAGTTGCCTATTGATTTGGGAGGCGCGCCAACCAGCCGTACGTCTTTGTATGTTTCGTAGACCATCAGGTAGAATTCGTTTCCTGAAAAGAAGGGTTTGACGCGGGCGTTGTAGTGGTTGTCTTCGGTGGCTTCCTTCTCAATCTGCGAGGTAACCTGGCGTATTTTCCTGGAACGTTCTGACTCGCTCATGCCTTCTTCCAGGGCGGAGTTGACCCTGTCGCTGACATCTTCCATGCGCACGAGGAAGGAGACGGTGAGGCCTTCGATCGGTTTCTCCTCTTCGAACGACCTGGCCCAGAAGCCATTTTTCAGGTAGTTGTTTTCCTGGGTGCTCACTTCATGGATGGCGCCCTCGCCGCAATGGTGGTTGGTGAGGATCAGCCCTTTGTCCGATACAATCTCGCCGGTGCAAAATCCGCCGAAATTAACGACTGCATCTTTTATGCTGGACTGGTTGATGCTGTAGATGTCCTCGGCCGAGAGCTTGAGGCCCATCTCCTGCATGCGGTTCATGTTCATTTTCTCCAGCATGGTTAAAAGCCACATGCCCTCATCGGCTTTAGCTGCAAAGCCAATGGTCATGATAAATCCCAATAGTAAACTTGTTGCTTTTTTAATCATTTTTCACTGTTTTTATGGATTATACATTTAATCAAAGGCCTGTCCGAAAAACATATGGTACACTTGGGTGGCAGGGGCTGATTTTTCGGGGAAAAGGGGTGTTCCAAGGTATTTGGTGATCAGATAAACGGTGGTTTCCATTTCAGAAGCTTCAGTTGATAATGTTTTGTGTTGGCCAAATGGAAATGACCATGAAACAACAACCATCTTGTGTGATATGAATGGTTGTCTTTTCTGATACGTTTGACATGGAATGCCGTGAGGGCTGTTCTTTCCCGTATTAGCCCGAAAGGGCTCATCCATATGTTGTTTATCCGACAGGATCCTCTCTTTAAAGCGAATTAAGCAAAGAGCGAATTTAAGCATTTAAATTTTAAATAAAAAGAGTTAGGTTTGCAGATAAACGCGATAGGAGTGCAAGATGGCATCAGGTAAAAGGAACATACGTGAACTGACGGAAGATGAGCTGATGGCTTTTTTCAGCGACCGTGGACTAAAGGCTTTTCATGGCAAGCAGGTGTATGAGTGGCTGTGGAAGAAAGGTTCGACCAACTTTGATGAAATGTCGAACATCTCGAAGGGCACCCGGCAGTTGTTGCAGGAGAACTTCCGGATTGAAAAACTGGAAGTCGACCAGGAGCAGGCCAGCAGCGACGGGACGCTCAAACTGGCTTTCCGGACAGCCGAAGGCGAGCTGGTGGAGGGCGTGCTCATTCCTTCGGGCAACCGGGCAACTGCCTGCATCTCTTCGCAGATAGGATGCAAGCTGGCCTGTACTTTTTGTGCCACCGGCAAGATCCCTTTCCGCAGAAATCTCACGGCAGGTGAGATATACGACCAGGTGACGGCCATCAGGCGAAAAGCCGGTGAGTTGTATGGCCTGTCGCTTTCCAATATTGTGTATATGGGCATGGGCGAGCCGCTGATGAATTACGACCAGGTTGTTGCTTCCATTGCCCTGCTAACCGGCAGCAAAGGATTGGGCATGTCGCCCAGGCGCATCACCGTCTCGACGGTGGGCATTCCGGAAGGCATCCGGCGGCTGGCCGATGAAGGAATACGCAGTGAACTGGCTGTTTCGCTGCACTCGGCTCTCGAGGAGACCCGTTCCAGCATGGTGCCCGTCAACAGGAAGTATGGTCTGGATGTCCTGCGCCGGGCCCTTCAGCATTTTCATGAAAAAACAGGCAAACGCATCACTTTTGAATATTTGCTGATGGGAGACGTCAACGACAGCCTTTCACAGGCCAGGGCCCTTGCTGATTACTCCAGGAATTTCCCTGTGAAGATCAACCTGATTGAATACAACGAGGTGGAGGGCACCGGCTTTAAAAAATCCGATGCTGAAAAGACCGCGGCTTTTAAGGAGTTTCTGGAAAGCCGCAACATGGTGGTAAACCTGCGCAGGAGCCGTGGCGAAGATATTGATGCCGCCTGCGGACAGCTGGCAGGCAGGAACAAGAAGGAGTGATGTTATTTTTTCTTCTTATCTTCAGGTGGCTCAAAGCTGTAGGCTATCCCCTCGATATAGAAGGTTGGTACTTCGCCGAATCCGCCCTGTGATTCTTCACGCGTCACCAGGATCATCACCCCTCCCTTGTTGGCCGCACGTTTTTTCATGCGTATGGTGGCAGTGCGTTCGGCCGATTTGATGGTGCGGTTGTTGGCCGATGATTTGCCCTTTACTGCACCTACTTTATAAAGGTCTTTCACCGACTTTTCGTCCCTTGTCAGCACAACATTTTTCCAGTCGTTTTTTGCAATTGATTCAACAAGGGGTTTGTTGAACACTTCTTTCCGGCCCGAGTCGAAAATGATCTTCTGGATGTTCTTGGTCTTCATCGATTTGACTTCACCTGTAGTGGTGTCCTCATATTTGACATCGGTGCGATAGATGCTTTTGACCTGCACCACCAGTTTTTTCTGGCCCAGCATGTAGATGGTATCCAGTTTGGTCACTTTTTGCGCAAATGCCGTTGTGCTCAGTAAAAAGGCAATGATTAAAAGGAAAATATTCTTCATCATGACGTTGATTGATTGAATTTGCCGATCAATTGTATTATGGTCTTGCCGGGGTGGAAATGTTTGATGTTATTGAAATTGGTCATCTGCAATGACAGATTTCCATTCTACCCCTTCAAAATTATCCAATAATGTAATTCATTCTACAAAAATCTTGCTAAAAGAGTATTATTTTTGAATCCATTTTAAGAGCAATTTTATGCGAGGTAAAGAAACGGAATATTATCAGCAGTTGTATACGACTTATTCAAGCCGGCATCAAAAAGTGCGGAAAAGGTTGAACATATTGTCATTACTGCGTTTGATCACTTTTGTTGCCGGGGTGTATTTCAGCTACCAGCTGATTGCTCTACATCTTTTGACAGGCTTGCTTTTTACGGTGGTGGTTTTGGGGGCCTTTATTTACCTGGTTTGGCTTTTTGCAAAGAACAAGCGTCATTTGACCCTCCTGTCAAATCTTATTCGTGTCAATGCCAATGAGATAGAAGCGTTGAGGGGACATGTGGGCAGTTTTGATGCGGGCAGCGTTTTCCAGGATCCCTCGCATGAATACGCCATGGATTTGGAATTGTTTGGCCAGGGGAGCCTTTATCAGCATGTCAACCGCACCTCCACCTATGCCGGGAAGAACCAGCTGGCAAACTGGCTGATGAATCCCCTGAACGAGAAAGGCGCCATTGAACTGCGACAGGAAGCCATCCACGAGCTGAAAGACATGGTTGAGTGGCGGCAGCTTTTCACGGCCACCGGTTACCATATTCAGCCCGAACACTACAGGGATACACAGCTGATAGCCTGGAGCAAGGAGTCATCGTCGATTGCCCGACAACCTTTGTTTAAGCTTGGCCGCTGGGTTCTTCCCCTTTTGACCCTGGCCATGCTGGGGCTTTTTCTTTTTGGTCTGCTGCCTGTAGGTTATTTTTTGTTGGTCCTGGCCGTTAACCTGGTCATCCTGAGAAGGGCTTCCAGGCAGATATCCTCCCAGCACCGGGGGGTGACCAGGCAGATCCCCACCCTTCGAAATTACGGCCGTTTGTTTCATCAGGTTGAGAAACAAACGTTTCAATCGCAGAACCTTCAGCAACTGCAAAACATTTTCTTTTCCGACCATCAGCCGGCCAGCAAGTCTATCAGGAAGCTCTCGCGCATTTCTGATGCCCTGGACAACCGGTACAACATGATTGTGGGCACTTTGCTCAATGTTTTATTTTTGTGGGACCTGCACCAGGTGGCCAGGCTGGAGGGCTGGCACCACCGGCATGCCGGAGAGGTAGAAAAGTGGCTTGAGGCTTTGGGTTGTTTTGACGCTTACCTGAGCCTGGCCAATTTTGCCTCTAACAACCAGGAATTTTCATTTCCCCGTGTTACCCCCAACGTTATCTTGCGGGGAACAGAGGTGGGACACCCGCTGATCAACAGGGATAAAAGGGTTGCCAACAACCTTTCCATCGAGAAGCAGGGGACGGCCCTGATCATCACCGGGGCCAACATGGCAGGGAAAAGCACCTTTCTGAGAACCATCGGGGTGAACCTGGTGCTGGCCATGACCGGGGCCCCCGTTTGTGCCGGGGAGATGGACTTTCAGATCACCCGCCTGTTTACCAGCATGAACATCACCGATTCCCTCTCGCGCAATGAATCCTACTTTTATGCCGAGATCAAACGTCTCAAGCAGCTTACCGACCTGGCAGCCAGCCGACAGAACATGCTTGTGCTTCTGGATGAGATACTGACCGGCACCAACACACGCGACAAGGAAAAAGCATCCAAAGCCTTTGTGGAAAGGCTGTTGCAGATGAACATCACCAGCATCATTGCTACACACGACCTGTCGCTTACCTCCCTTGCCGGCGATCATCCTGAATTGATCCGCAATGCCAGCTTTGAAGTGGAGTTGGAGGAGGGGCGGATGAAATACGATTATAAGCTCAGGGACGGGGTGGCCCAAAATATGAATGCCCTGGCCCTTCTGCGGGACATGGGCCTTATTTGAAGGGGCAATGTTCATAACCCTGTTGATATCTTTGTTTTAACCCACCTGTTAACAAAATAATTAACAATCTCCTCCGTACTTGTTGAAAAAAGAGTGGTTGAGCAAGTATTCTTTTCTTTATTTTTACAAAAAATTCGTGGGTATGGTCGCAAACTATTCTGAAGAGAGCATCAGAACATTAGAGTGGAAAGAACACATTCGAAGGCGTCCGGGAATGTACATCGGTAAGCTGGGAGACGGTAATTCCCAGGACGATGGCATTTACGTGTTGCTGAAAGAGGTAATGGACAACTCCATCGATGAGTATATGATGGGTTACGGCAAGCGGATAGATGTAGAGGTCAAGGACCGCCGCATAAATGTGCGCGACTATGGCAGGGGCATACCCCTGGGCAAGGTGAAGGATGTGGTCTCCCGGATGAATACCGGGGCGAAGTACGACAACAAAGTGTTCAAAAAATCGGTGGGTCTGAACGGTGTTGGTGTTAAAGCGGTCAATGCCCTGGCGGAAAAGTTCAGGATAGAATCGTTCCGGGAAGCTAAGAAAACAACCGTTGAGTTTTCCCGCGGCGATCTTCTGGAGGAGCATCATGACCAAAGCACGGAACAGGTCAACGGCACACTGGTGTCTTTCTCCCCCGACCCCGAGCTTTTTGGTGATTACCATTATATTGAGGAGTATGTGGAGAACATGCTCCGCAACTACGTCTATTTAAATTCCGGGCTGACCATCCGTTTTAACGGCCATTCGCTTTATTCGGAAAACGGGTTGAAAGACCTCCTTGAGGAGAATATGAGTTCGGAAGGTCTTTACCCGATCATTCACCTGACGGGAGAAGATATTGAAGTAGCCCTGACACACGGCAACCAGTATGGCGAGGAGTATTACAGCTTTGTCAATGGTCAGCACACCACCCAGGGGGGCACCCACCTGAACGCCTTCCGGGAAGCGCTGGTCAAGACGCTCCGGGATTTTTACAAGAAGGATTACGAGGCTTCGGACATCCGTACTTCTATCATTGCGGCGGTAAGCATCAAGGTGGAAGAGCCTGTCTTTGAGTCGCAAACCAAAACCAAGCTGGGGTCCAAGGATATGGAGCCTGATGGTCAGTCGATCCGCAATTTCATCAACGATTTCATCAAGACCCGCCTGGACAATTACCTGCACATGAACCAGCAGACTGCCGATGTGTTGCTGAAGAAGATTGTGGCTTCGGAGAAGGAGCGAAAAGAGATCAACAGCGTAAAAAAGCTGGCCAAGAAAAGGGCTAAGAAAGCCAATATGCACAACCGCAAGCTCAGGGATTGCCGCATCCATTATAACAGCAACCATGAACGCCGGATGGAATCGACCATTTTTATCACCGAGGGCGATTCGGCCAGCGGCTCGATCACCAAGGCACGTGATGTCAACACACAGGCCGTGTTCAGTTTGAAGGGCAAGCCCCTCAACACTTACGGTCTGACCAAAAAGATTGTCTACGAGAACGAAGAGTTCAACCTCTTGCAGGCGGCCCTCAACATTGAAGACGGGCTGGAGAACCTTCGCTACAACAACATTGTGATAGCCACCGATGCCGACGTCGATGGCATGCACATCCGGCTGTTGCTGATTACTTTCTTCCTGCAGTTTTTCCCCGACCTGGTCAAGAACGGCAACCTTTATATACTGCAGACCCCGCTTTTCAGGGTGAGGGATAAGAAGCAAACCCTCTACTGCTATAGCGAAGAGGAGAAAGAGCAGGCCGTGCAAAAACTGGGAAAAAAAGCCGAGGTCACCCGTTTTAAGGGACTGGGGGAGATCTCTCCCGACGAGTTCAAGCGTTTCATCCGCGAGGATGTAAGGCTGGAGCCCGTGCGGCTCCACAAGGAAGATGCCATCAAGAACCTTTTGTCCTTTTATATGGGCAAAAACTCTCCCCAAAGACAGGAATTCATCGTGGACAACCTCAGGGTTGAGGAACAACTTACAGAAGCCTGATGCCTTTGTCGCAAGGGACGATTGTGTTTGTCAGAAGGGAGTGATGCGCAGGCAGGGTGTCAATTTACAGGTATATTTTAAGCAGAGACCAATATGAGTGATTATAAAGACGATAACCACCAAAACGAGGAATTTGACTCCGGCCATCAAGGGGACCCGGCCGGGGGTAACGGGAATGCAGGCAACGGAGAAGCCATGCACCGCATCACCCATTTGTCGGGTATGTACAAGGACTGGTTCCTGGATTATGCTTCCTATGTCATCCTGGAACGCGCGGTGCCCCATCTTAACGACGGACTGAAGCCGGTGCAGCGGCGCATCCTTCATACCATGAAGCAGATGGATGACGGCCGCTATATCAAAGTGGCCAACATCATAGGCTATACCATGCAGTACCATCCGCACGGCGACGCCTCCATCGGCGAAGCCCTGGTCCAGCTGGGCCAGAAGGACCTGCTGATCGATACCCAGGGCAACTGGGGCAATATGATGACTGGCGACAGCTCAGCTGCACCCCGCTACATTGAGGCCCGTCTCTCCAATTTTGCCCGCGAAGTGGTTTTCAATCCCAAAACCACCCAGTGGAAAACATCCTATGACGGCCGCAACCAGGAGCCGATCACCCTGCCCGTGAAATTTCCCCTGTTGCTGGCCCAGGGGGTGGAAGGGATAGCCGTAGGACTGGCATCCAAGATCCTGCCCCACAACTTCAATGAACTGATCGATGCGGCCATCTCTTACCTGAAGGGGGCGTCTTTTAACCTGTATCCCGATTTTCCCACCGGCGGCATTGCTGACTTTTCGCGTTACCAGGACGGCAAACGCGGCGGCCAGGTCAAGGTGCGGGCCCGCATCGAAAAAAGGGACAAGAAAACCCTGGCCATCACCGAGATACCCTTTGGCAAGACCACCAACTCACTGATCGATTCCATCCTCAAAGCCAACGACAAAGGCAAGATCAAGGTCAAACGCATCGACGACAACACCGCCGAAGAGGTCGAAATACTCATACACCTGTCCAACGGTACATCTCCCGACAAGACCATTGATGCCCTCTACGCCTTCACCGACTGCGAAGTCTCCATCTCCCCCAATGCCTGTGTCATAGATGATTTTAAGCCCCGTTTTATGCGCGTCAGCGATATGCTGACCATATCTGTCGACAACACCCGCGAGATGCTCCGCCAGGAACTTGAAATACGCAAGGGTGAGCTGCAGGAAGCCTGGCACATGTCGTCGCTGGAGAAGATTTTCATCGAGAACCGCATATACAATGATATAGAAGAATGCGAAACCTGGAAGGCCATCCTGGAGACCATCGACAAAGGCCTGGAGCCTTTCAAGCCCCAGCTCATGAGGGAGGTCACCCGCGACGACCTGGTTAAGCTGACCGAGATACGGATCAAGCGCATCTCCAAGTACGACTCCAAGAAGGCCGATGAATATATCCGCAAGCTCGAGAAGGAGATGGAAGAGGTGGAAAACAAGCTGGCGCGGCTCACCAAACATACCATCCAGTATTTCCAGCAGATTAAAAAGAAGTTTGGAAAAGGCAGGGAGCGCAAAACTGAAATACGCAACCTGGAATCCATTGAGGCAACCAAGGTTGTTGAAGCCAATGAGAAGCTTTATGTCAACCGCAAGGACGGCTTCGTCGGCACGAGCCTGAAGAAGGCCGAGTACGTAGGAGAATGTTCTGACATTGACGAGATCATCGTCTTTCTCAAAAATGGCAAATACATCATCACCAAGGTCGATGAGAAGATCTTTGTGGGTAAGGACATCCACTATGTTGGTGTCTTCAAACGCAATGACGAGCGCACCATCTACAACCTCATCTACCGCGACGGCCTGAATGGCCCGATCATGATGAAACGATCTCCCATCTCAGGCATCACCCGCGACCGGGAATACGATATCACCAAGGGCAGTTCCGGTTCACGGATCTTGTACATGAGTGTGAATCCCAACGGGGAAGCCGAGAAGGTGAAGGTATACCTCCAGCCCAAGCCCAGGCTGAAGAAGAAAATGCTGGAGCTGGATTTCAGCACCCTGGCTATTAAGGGACGAAACGCCCAGGGCAACATCCTCACCAAACATGCTGTGCACAAAGTGGTGCTTCAGGAGAAGGGACAACCTACCCTGGGAGGCAAAAAGATCTGGTTCGATGAAGATGTGCTGCGCCTGAACACCGACGGTAATGGAAAATATCTCGGGGAATTCAGTGGCGATGATAAGATCCTGGTGGCCACCAACCGGGGTACTTTTAAGTTCACCTCCTTCGACCTGACCAACCATTATGAGGATGAAATACGGCTGATAGAAAAGTTTGATCCCGATATGGTCTACACCGCCGTCTACTTTGATGGGGAACAGGGATATTATTACGTCAAACGCTTCCGGGCGGAATATACCACCAAAGAAACAAGCTTTATTGGTGAACATGAACAATCAGAGCTTGTTTACCTTTTTAAGGATGCCTACCCAAGGATTCAGCTTGAGTTTGGCGGAAGAAACAAGAACAAGGAGGACAGGGAAGTCCATCTCTTTGACTTTATTGGCGAAAAAAGTTACAGGGCCAGGGGCAAGCGACTGACCCAGGCAGAACTGGAAAAGATACATTTGCTGGAGCCACTGGCCGAGGAAGAAGAAGAGGAGTCCGGTCAGGAAGATGAGGAGGACCAGATGAGCCTGCAGTTTTAATTTTTATATGCTTTATGAAGGTGTTTCTGATTGGTTTCATGGGCAGTGGCAAGACCACGGCTGCCAAAAAGCTGGCAGAGGCTTTGAACTGCGGCTGGCTGGATATGGATCAGTGGATTGAACGGGATACGGGCATGAGCATTCCATGGATATTTGAACAGCAGGGAGAGTTGGCTTTTCGGGACCTCGAGTACCGATACCTGCGGCGCATGGACCACAGCATCATGCAGGTTGTAGCCACTGGTGGTGGAACACCCTGTCACCATGGTAACATGGAATACATGAACAAAAAGGGATGGACGGTTTATTTGAAGATGAGTCCCGAACAGCTCTATTCGCGTCTGAAAGATCAGAAGGGCCACCGGCCCAAGTTGATGGAGCCACGCGAAGAAAACCTGAAGGACTATATTATTCAGAAGATACGCGACAGGGCTCCCTATTATGAGAAAGCCCACATCCAGGTGCCGGGGTATCATATCGACATCCCCGAGCTGGCAGAGCAAATCAGGACCCGGATGAAGCAATAAAAAGCTGCCTGTCTGAGTATTATAAAAAGATGAGACAGTCGCCTTAAGAATAATCAAGAAAAGGTTGTTGATAAATCATGGTGGCGAAACCCATAATTGCCATATAGCCATGCCAAATAAATTAACCGGCAATTAGTCAGCAGGTAAGCTCCTGCGTTGAAAACTCAACTTAAATGTTAATAAAAACCAGCTGATGGCTCTTTGCTGGTAGGGTTTCAATTCATAACTTGCATAGTCCAACCCTGAAAGAAAACACCGAGAGAAAATATATTTCACCATACAAAAACCGCAATATAGATGTACGTAAAAGGCAGAGCAACGGAACAGGACACAAAAAACACAGGCCCCTCAACAGGGAAATTAAAAACCCACACATTTGATGAGGCCTTTCAAAGCTCCCTGGAGTACTTCAATGGCGATGAGCTGGCAGCCCGTGTATGGGCCAACAAGTATGCCTTGAAAGACTCTTACGGGAACTTGTTTGAGAAAAATCCCGATGACATGCATCGGAGACTGGCCAGGGAGATTGCCAGGATAGAGCAGCGCTATCCCAACCCCATGAGTGAGGAGCAGGTTTATGAACTGCTGAAGGATTTCAAATACATCGTGCCGCAGGGTGGACCCATGGCCGGTATAGGCAATGACTACCAGATCGCTTCACTTTCCAACTGTTTTGTGATAGGCAGTGGTGCCGACTCCTACGGTGGCATCATGAAAACCGACCAGGAGCAGGTTCAGCTGATGAAGCGGCGGGGAGGTGTAGGTCATGACCTTTCGCACATCAGACCTTCAGGAAGTCCTGTCCTCAATAGCGCCCTCACCTCCACCGGTGTGGTGCCTTTTATGGAGCGCTTTTCCAATTCCACACGTGAGGTGGCCCAGGATGGTCGCCGGGGTGCCCTGATGCTTACCATCTCCATCAAGCATCCCGATGCCGAGAGTTTCATAGATGCCAAGCTGGAGACGGGCAAAGTGACGGGTGCCAATGTCTCGGTGAAGATCGACAATGAATTCATGGATGCGGTGATCAACAACAAGCCCTATCAACAGCAGTTCCCGATAGATTCGGACAACCCCGGTTACAAACAAACCATCGATGCCCGTGAGTTGTGGCACAAGATCGTTCATAATGCCTGGAAATCGGCCGAACCCGGCATACTATTCTGGGATACGGTAACCAACGAGTCGGTTGCCGACAGCTATGCCGATCAGGGTTTCCGCACCGTCTCCACCAACCCCTGCGGGGAGATACCCCTGTGTCCTTATGACAGCTGCCGTTTGCTTGCCATCAACCTGTACAGTTATGTCGATGAACCTTTTACAGGAAACGCCAAGTTCAACTTTGAGAAATTCAGGGACCATGTGGTTTATGCCCAGCGGATCATGGATGACATCATCGACATCGAGGTGGAGAAAATAGACGCCATCATACACAAGATTGAGAGCGATCCGGAGAACTTTGAGATCAAGCGGGTTGAATACAACATGTGGCAGAACATACGCAAGAAAGCCCTGGAAGGCCGGCGCACCGGTGTGGGCATCACAGCCGAGGGCGACATGCAGGCCGCACTGGGCTTGACCTACGGCAGTGAGAACGGCATCGATTTCTCCGAGGAAGTTCACAAAACCATCGCCCTGGAAGCTTATCGTTCTTCGGTTCAGCTGGCAAAGGAAAGAGGCCCCTTCGGGATATATGATGCTGAGAAGGAGAAGAACAACCCGCTGATCAACCGGCTGAAGGATGAAGATGAGCAGTTGTACCAGGACATGGTTCAATACGGTCGCCGCAACATATCCCTGCTGACCATTGCACCTACCGGCACCACCAGCCTGATGACCCAGACCACCTCGGGCATTGAGCCGGTGTTCATGCCGGTGTACAAACGCCGCAGAAAGGTCAACCCCAGCGACAACCAGAGCAACGTGACTTATGTGGATGAAGTAGGCGACTCATGGGAGGAGTATAACGTCTTCCACCACAAATTTATCGACTGGCTGAAGATACACGGATACGACCCCCAGGAGGTCCGTCGTTACAACGATGAACAGATCGATCAGATCATAGCCGAAACACCATACTATAAAGCCACCTCCAACGATGTGGACTGGGTGAGCAAGGTAAAAATGCAGGGTCGCATACAACAATGGGTCGACCATTCGATCAGCGTCACCATCAACCTCCCGGAAAACACTCCCGAAGAGATGGTGGGCAAGCTTTATATCACCGGCTGGCAAAGCGGCTGCAAAGGCATCACCGTTTACCGCGAGGGATCCCGCAGTGGTGTGCTCATCAGCAACAAGAACAGCAAAGAGCAGGATACCAGTTCCATAAAAAGGCCCCGCGTGCTGGATGCCGAGATCATACGTTTCAAGAATGAGGACGAAGACTGGATAGCTTTCGTCGGCCTCAAGGATGGACGGCCCTATGAGATCTTTACCGGTCTGGCCGATGAAGAAGTTCTGCCCATCCCCAAGTCGGTGACCCAGGGCAAGATCATCAAGGTGAAAAAGGAATCGGGCTCCAGCCGTTACGATTTCCAGTATACCGATAAGTTTGGATACGAAAACACCCTTGGCGGCATCTCCCATATGTTCAACAAGGAGTTCTGGAATTATGCCAAGCTTATTTCCGGGGTGCTTCGTCACGGCATGCCCCTGCCCGATGTGGTCAACCTGGTTTCCTCACTGAGCCTGAACACCGAAACCATCAACACCTGGAAAAAAGGTGTTGAGAGGGCGCTCAAGCGATACATCCCCGACGGCACCAAGGCCAGGAAGGGAACCAAATGTGAAAACTGCGGCTCCGAGAGCCTTATTTACCAGGAGGGTTGTTTAATATGCCAGAATTGTGGTTTCTCTAAGTGTGGATGATCAAACAAAGCAAGCTCTGTCATTGATTATTCCAATATTACATCCGGCCCGTAGAGGGGTCGGATGTTTTTTTTATCGCGGCGGCGCAAAAACTTTGACGGCCCTGGTTGGTTGTAGAAGTTTCTGCGCACGGGTGGGGAGGCATCTTCGTGTTTGTAGTATTTATACTGACTCTGAGAAAAGAAGGATGCAAACCACTGAGGAATTTATCCCCTCTCGTATGGTTTGTTCCTTTCATTTTGGTTAATATTGTTGCAAAATTTTATCAAACCCTATAAGGTCAAAAAGGCATGTGGTATACCCCACGGCGCAATGTCAGCAATGTAACCGGGCTGCAGGTGGTTAACATCCTGCGTGTCGTCACCTTCCTGATCATTGCCATTGTATTCACCAAGATAGGTCTTTCCAAGGAACAGATCGGCCTGTTTGAGGTCTCCCTGTTTATTGTGAGCATTTCCAATTTCTTTTGGGTGACGGGTATTATCCAGGCCTTTCTTCCCCTGTATAAAGGCAGCAGTACTTTTGGCAACCTGGCCAACGAAGACCAGCGCAAATCGCCGGAAATTTTCAACACCTACATCACGCTTCTGGCTTTCAGTCTTTTTGTTTTTTTCGTTGGCCTGGTCATCCAGGAGCATTTTTCGGTTTTCGGCTACCGCGGTAAGGTGCCGCTGCTCAATGTCACCCTTTGGTACCTGCTGCTGAGCAGTCCCGCCAACCTGGTGGAGTACATCTATATGGTGCGCAACAAGTCGGGCAACACCCTCAGCTACGCCTACATCACGTATACCGTCCAGTTGTTTGCCGCCATTCTGCCCCCCATCTTTGGATACGATGTCATTTGGTCGCTCAGGGGTCTGGTTGTGGTGGCTGTTATCCGCAATATATGGCTGTTGACGTTGATTCACAACTATGCCAGCATCCGTTTTTCCTTCCCTTTTATTAAGGAGTTGCTGTATTTTGCCACCCCTCTGCTTTTTAGTGCCCTGATCAGTGGTTCGGCACAATATGTCGATGGACTGGTGGTGTCCATCCATTTCCCCGCCGAAAAGTTTGCGATATTCCGTTTCGGGGCCAAGGAGTTGCCTTTTGTCATCATGTTGGCTACCGGACTCAGCAATGCCATGCTGACGGAATTTTCCAGCAAGGAAAACATAGAAGAGACCCTGTATAAGATCAAGCGCAAGTCGCTTAGGATCATGCACACGATGTATCCCCTTTCCCTGGTGCTGCTGCTCTTTGCCGATCCCCTGTACAAGCTTATGTTCAGTCCTGAATTTACCAGGAGTGCCGACGTATTTGTCGTTTACCTGCTGACCATCCTGAGCCGCATGCTTTTTCCCCATACCATCCTGATGGGCATGAAGAAAAACCGTACTGTCTTGAGGGTGTCGGTGATAGAGGTGGTCATCAACGTGGGATTGAGCCTGTGGCTTGTGCACCACTATGGTACGGTGGGTGTGGCACTGGGAACCATCATTGCTTACTTCCTGGCCAAAATGGCCCTGGTCATATACAATTATGTGCGACTGGGCATTCCTCCCCAGCAGTACATCCCTGTTAAGTGGTATGTCGGCTACAGCATTGTGCTGGGAGGCGTCTTCATATTGCTTGACCGTGGCATACTGGTTATATAAGCTGCCATTTAATCTGCCATTTCTGTCTTTGACACATGCTGAATGTCAGCTTATTTCGCTGGTTGTTTGTCGGCAGGAAAAGAGATGCAATGTTTTTGCGGGGGGCATTCTCAAATACCACACAGGGGCGCTCTGTCTGGTGGGTGGTTTGCGGAGCGCCCCTGGTGTTTTCTTTGAAGAGGACCGTTGAACTAGCCCTTGTATTTTTTCAGGACATCCAGTACATAGTCGATATCCCCTTCGGTATGGTCGGCACATACCTGGAAACGGATCTCCTCATCGCCCTGGGGTACCACCGGGTAGCTCAGGCCGGTGGCCAGGATGCCGTTTTCGGTGAGGTATTCGACAATGGCTTTGGTCTTTTGGGTGTCGCGCACCATCAGGGGTACCACGGGATGTGCCCCTTCAATGGTTTCGTAGCCGGCCTCTTTCAGTCCCTCCTGGAAACGCTCGGTCATGCTGCTGAGGTGCTTGACTATGTTGCGTCCTTCCTCTGAGTCGAGGATGTTCACCGCCTGGATGGCAGCTTCGCATTCCGACACGGTGATGGGGTTGGAATAAACATAGGTGGGAGCAGTCTCGCGCAGGTAGGTGACCACCTCGGAGGAGGAGACCACGTATCCGCCGTTGACGCCAAAAGCCTTGCCCAGGGTTCCTATGAGCACATCTACTTTGGAGTTGGTGTACTCTTCCGTACCCCTTCCTGTGTCTCCTATGGCACCCACGCCATGTGAATCATCCACAATGGAGATGACACCTTCTTCGTATTGATCGTTGTAGCGTTCACATATTTCCATGAGCTTGTCGAGCGGGGCGTGATCGCCACGCATGCTGAAGATGCCGTCGGTGAGCACCAGCGCCCTTTTGGCTTTGCCTGCATTTTTCTTCAGGGCTTCCTCCAGGGCTTCCATGTCGTTGTGCTTGTAGATCTCTTTTCCCATTGGTTTGCCCAGGCGGATGGCATTGATGATGCAGTTGTGGTTCAGCTCATCGCTGATAAGCACCGTCTCTTTAGTGGTTAGCGGGTAGATCACACCCAGGCTGGTGGCATAAGCCGAGCTGAAGATCATGCCCTCCTGGCGTCCGTGGAATTTGGCCAGTCGCTTCTCCAGGTTGATGTGCGGGGTGTAGGTGCCTACTATAAAACGTACGGCACCGGGACCAACACCAAATTCCTTGGCTCCCTTCTCTTCAGCCTCTATCATATCCTGCCGCATGGACAATCCCAGGTAAGCATTGGCATTCATGCGGATGAATTCTTTGTCGCCATAGCCTTCCAAAAGGTAGCGGGGGCCTTTGCCATTGCGCGGACTTAGAATTTTGCGTACGACTTTTTCTTTTCCCTTTGCCCTGCCACTTTCTTCCAGTTGCTTGACGTGATCGGACAGTGCTTTGTTCAGTTTATCGAGTGCCATAAATCCTCCTTTTTTTGTGGAACGGGTTTAAATGTAATCTTTTAGTATTTAGTGTTTTATGGATGGTGCCACAAGATGGTAAATTTATGAAATTCTGTGGAAATGATCACTGCTGGTCCGGGGATTTTTAAAGAGAAGCGACCTGTTATAGATCACCTGTAAAGTTTTTGATTTATATTATATTAGCGAACAAAATGCAGAGGTAATTCAAAACCACTTGATAATGAAAAAAATATTGGTTATAGGAGCAGCCGGACAGATCGGGACGGACCTGACCGGTGAGCTTAGAAGCCGTCATGGGGGCGAACAAGTTGTGGCTTCCGACATCAAGCTGGCCCCGGAAGATGTCATGCAGGGCGGTCCTTTTGTCAAGCTGGACGCCATGGATAACAAAAAGCTTGAAAAGATCATTGATGAATACGGAATTACCGAAATCTATCACCTGGCAGCCATCCTTTCCGGCAATGCAGAAAAGAACCCCAAGTGGGCGTGGGATTTGAACATGAACAGCCTGTTCAACGTGCTGGATGTTTCAAGAGCCAAGGGCATACAAAAGATCTTTTGGCCCAGCTCGATGGGGGCTTTCGGACCCACCACACCCGAATGGGATACCCCGCAGGTGACGGTGATGGAGCCCACCACGGTATACGGCATCAGCAAGTTGGCCGGTGAACGGTGGGTGGAATATTACCACACCAAGTATGGCATGGACATCAGGAGCCTGCGCTATCCCGGACTGATCAGCTACAAGACGGAAGCCGGTGGTGGTACCACCGACTATGCCGTGGAGATATTTTACCAGGCCATCAAATGCGGCAAATATGAGTGCTTTCTATCCGAAGACATTGCCCTGCCGATGATGTTTATGGACGATGCCGTAGAGGCCACCATTCAGCTGATGGATGCCCCCTCCAAAGACATCCGGGTAAGGTCGAGTTACAACCTTGGCGGCATCAGTTTTACGCCCAGGGAGCTGGCCGATGAGATCCGCAAGTACATACCGGAGCTGGAAGTAACCTACAAACCCGACTTTCGCCAGGAGATTGCTGAATCTTGGCCACGGCGCATCAGCGATGATGCTGCACAGCGCGACTGGGGCTGGCAGCAGCAGTACGACCTGGAGAAGATGTCCCGGGTGATGATCGAGAAGATTCGCGAGAAGATGGGTGTATAAAATAAAGCTTTGCCAGGAGCGGATCATGGCATTTCAACCCAGTGGACCGGGTAGCCGGCTTTTTCAAAGGCCGTGCGTATCGTCTGCAGGTTCTCTCCCTGATACAGTTGCCGGTCGCTCAGGTAAAGCGAATACAGGAAATCATACCATTTAGGAGGCTCTTTCTCAGAAAGGGCCTTTTTTTTCAGGAAACCCTCTCTTTTTTCCAGCACCTGCTCCATTTGTTTCATGGACCGCACCACCAGCGAGTCGGTGGCATTCCTGCCGGCTTTTTGGCGTATCTCCCAAAGGGGATGGGTGATGAGCATTCCCGTTTGGTGGGTCATGGCAATACGTGTGGTACAGCGGGCTGCCCGCTCCCGGTTGAGGGCATGATATTTTTTCAGGGCTTCATAACACTCCATGGTGTCGGAGACAAACTGCCGGAGGTCGTCCAGGAACTCCCTGTAGTAATAGGTATCTTCCGGGTATTTTACTTTTTTGGATGCATCCCTTGTCAGGGGAGGGTGAAGCATGCCCTCACCGATCACCGGGTGACCGGCAATGCTGGCGGTGAAATATTCCATCAGTCCGTTGTGCAGCATAGAAAAGACATTGCCGATGGCCAGGGTGTCATCCAGCTGGCAAAAAGCGCGGTGCCCTGCTTCGTGGTATATGATGGTGGGGGAGATGCGTGCTCCCGGGTTCAGGATATATTGTTCGGGGCTGCAGTTGATGTAATCACCCAGGTACAGCTCCAGTTCACGGTACTTTTTTTTATTTGTGAAGTCGAGCAGGTCGCCGAAATGTTTTTTGTAGTAGGAGAGCGCCTCAAGGGTGTGGTGCACGGCAAAGACTGCATAAAACTCTTTGCCATAGGCTTCCAGCACCAGGTTGTTGCCCCGGGTGGTCCAGCTTAGCGGCACGGGGCTGCCATGCAACTCCTGAAACTCGGGGACATTGGCGGCAAAGCTTACCGAATCCAGTTTGTATACGTGTAAAGAGTCGATGAGGCGGTGGTGTATGACCCCGTCGTCTTGTATGAACCCAACTTCCACCGTGTCGATCTCCAGCCTGCCGTCCTGATGAACCAGGGTGGCAGCCCGGTAGGTTTTTTGGGCGGGTGCCGCTGCAACAATCAGCAACAACGTGGTCAACAGGATGATAAAATGCGGCCGTACCGACATGTGGTTATCCCCTCCTTTCTCTTGGTCTCTTCCATTGCCAGTTCAAATATAGGCAAAAAAGACCATATTACCAGAGGTGGGTCAAACCCTTTGCCTGGTCAAGCCTGGCCACCGGGTAGCGTCCTACAATGCTTTTGGACCAGGGCGAATGGTTGAATATGTATTCAAGTTGTGCCCTGTGGTCGTTGGCAAATTCGGGGTCTTCCTTTTTCTTTTGCCGGTATTGCTTGGCCAGGTCGGGGTGGTTCTCCAGGTAACGCATGGCATTGGCCTCAAACCTGACACCCGGGTTGTTCCAGTCCCTCCTCTCCAGGCAGGGATCAAAGAAAGCCCAGCGGAAGAAGGAATCTTTGGCCTCCGGCTCCAGCATCTCAACAACATAACGGTTGTTGAGCTGATTGACCGGCACCACGTAGTCGCCCTTATAAAAAGACAACCTTTCCTTTTTAGTGGTTGTGGCTACTTTGGTGTGGTAATGCCGCCCGTTGTAGGAGCGCTCCATTTGCTCATGATCGGTGATGTAGTAGGACACCACTTCCAGCACCGTGTCTTTGTTGAGGCGGTGCATGAGGGTGCCATTGACCTTCATTCGGTCAACAACATGGCGCCAGGCCTGGGGGATGATATAGTAATCGGGTGCCTTTACCTGGCGTGTTGGTTTGTAGTGGCTGTAATAGGGGATGGTGTCGGTGAAGGGTTGCGAATGGTCGTAACCCCGATAGGTCAGGCCGGTGAGCTCGCTTTTGACTTCTCCCCGGCGGTATCCCCTGAACTCGATTGACCGGCGGCGCGTGGTATCCAGTTGGTAATCAAGTGCATATTTTTCTTTTTGTTTGGTTGTTTGTCGGGCTTTTAGCCTGGCTTTCCTAATGGCCTGGCTGTGCTTGCTGGTAAAGGCCGTGAGGTTTTTTATGAAATGATACACCGATTTGACACGGTCGGGGAAAGGTTTGTATACATGGTTTTCTGTCATAAAACCCAGGACATTGAACATGTGAGCATATCCCGTCGATACCCTGGGCGATTGAAGGTAGGAGACAATTCCGTTTTCAGGGTTCCTGTTGTTGAACATGACATAGGGAATCATCTCGTAGGGGGTTTCTTTCATCCCCTTGTACAGGGCAGGTAGCATTTTATCCCGCAGGAACGATTCAAGGGAGGGGGGAAAAGTGCTGGGCTGAACGGGGATCAGTGTAATGGTGTACTGATGGTCGGATCCGTTGGTGGTGTGGGTGTCGAGAAAGACATCCGGCTGCCACGTCTGGAACATGTAGGCCAGGCTCTGTGCATTTTTTGAGTCCTGCTTGGCATAGTCCCTGTTCAGATCGAGGTTTCTCCTGTTGCCCCTTCTTCCTCTTTCCCTGGGGCCATCCTGGTTGGTGCGTATGTAAGGGGTGCGTTTGAGTGCCCCGCCCACCGAGTACACCGGAACTATACAAACAACCGTGTTTTCCAGGTATTTGCCCATCCCGTCCTTGTCGAGCAGGATGTCGTTGGCAAACTGCAGGCTGGCATCTATGCCGCAGGGCTCACCCGGATGCACCCCGTTGTTGATCAGGATCACCCGCTTGTCTTTCTGTTGCAGCGTGGCGGGGTTGAATTCCTGGTCCTGTGAGATGACAAACAGGTGGAGGGGTTTGCCGGCATCGGTTTGTCCGTATTCCAGGAGCCGTGCTTCTGAAAAGGCATCATCCAGCTTTTCGTACTTTTGGATGGCTTCAGGATGCGACACCGACTGGTTCTTCTCGTAATTCAAATTGATGACATCGTCTTGTGGCCTCTCCTGCCCGCATGAGATGGCTATCAGTGAGAGTACTGCGGGTGCCAGAAATTGTAATATCCGGGTCCGTCCTTTCATAAGATGAAGTTTTTTCTTTTTATTGGAAAATGCGATTGACTCCATTCAGACTGCTTATGTGAGCAGCATGGCCAAATGTGACTTTTGACTACAGAGAAGGGGAAAGGTTTAGCAGGAATCAGTTGTATGGGGGTGGATTTTTTAGGATGGGTAATGGATCACCACCGGCGTTTACGTTCCCTTTTGGCGCCGTTTGTTTTTTGCCCTTTTTGCGGGGTGGGCCGCGTTTCCTTTCTTTTTTTGATCTTCTCCTGGTCGCGGTCGCTTTCGGGCAGGAGCATGGTTTCAACAATGGCAGGTTCGGCCGGTATTTTGGGTGGTTTACCGGGTATCGGGGGATGGTGCATTTCGGCCGTCTCCTTTTGCGAGGTGCAGCCTGCCAGGGCGCCCATCAATAAGGTTAGTAGCAAAAATTTTCTCCACATATAAAAACTAACGCAAAAAACATTCCAAAGATTGTTTAATACCTGCCGGATCGGGTCTCGTTAATGTAAATCTTAATGAACCCTCTATGTTTTATTATAATGTTAACTCATGATTTGGATGTGCGGACAATATCTGCCATGAGATCCACATAGAATACCCCTTGCCACATGGTAGAAGTCTGTGCATGTGGGTTTTTTAAGTTTGCTGTTTGTTAAATATTTGGATTTTGTGTGGTTTATTCCGCACCTGCGGCATAAAGTCTCATCTTTTTTACGGGAGCGTTTGGTGGTACCAGGAGGCAAGTACCTTTCCTGTCTGATGGGGGTGGTCCTCCTGGATAAAATGTTTGCCTTTCCCGATGTATCGGGTTTCCAGGTTTGACATGTTCCGTCTGCACCAGTTCACCACCTCTTCATCCACCATGGCACCAGGTCTGGCATATATCAACAATTTGGGCAGGGTTGTTTCCAGCAGGAATTGGCTGATATCCTCAAAAATACGTTGGATATCGGCGGGTCTACCTCCTATGGGTATGTCCCTGGCCCAGGCCAGCATGGGTTTTCTGTGTCGCGGTTTTCTGAACGGGGCTTTGTAGCTTTTCTTTTCGTCCCTGGAAAGGTTTCTCAGTGTCAACAGGGGCATGACCATGTTGAGAAAGGCATTGAAGCCATAAATCATAATTTCTCCCAGCAGTGGCATTCGTAAAAACCTAAAAACCAACCGGTAAAGAGGTGGCAGCTGTTGCCAGTCCCATGGCCTGATAAAAGCTTCCATGAAAGCCATACCCACTATGTTGTGGGGATTTTCGCGGGCATAGTGAAAACCCAGGGCCGATCCCCAGTCGTGCAGCACCAGGGTGATGTGCTCCAGGCCCATCTTATTGATGAAAGCTTCCAGGTAAAAGTAATGGTCGTGAAACCGGTAGGGGATAAACGGTTTATCGGAATGACCGGTTCCCGGAAGGTCGGGTGCAATACACCTGCCATAGGCGGATAAATGTGGCATGACATGCCGCCACAAGAAGGAATGGGTGGGATTGCCGTGAAGGAAGAGGATGGGGGCTCCCCGGCCTTCCTCCCGGTAGGCCATACGCAGACCATGGATGGTAAGATGTTGGATGTCATGCATATTGACCAAATTTATCATTGGAGTAAACCCTTATACCGGTGGCATTGCCGTGGAACCGGTACTCGCCGGTGAGCCTTGAACCGTCCATAAGCTGGTTCATCCCGCCATGCCTGAGGTACTCCCTAAAGTGCCGGTAATGGTGCTTCCCGGCAAATCTCTCCACTACATGAATGGTTAACCTGGCGGGCCAACGTATGGGTTTTTCAAAGAGATAATCCACAACAACCAGGCTACCCCGGGGGTGGATGATGCGTTCTGCCTCGCTGACGATCATGCGGGATACATGTAAAGGTTTCTCGTGCAAAGCAAAGCTGATGATGCCCAAATCGAAAGTGTTGTCGGGGAAGCTCATGCGGCTGGCATCCTGCTCGTTACATGACACCTTGTGGCTTCCTTTGCTTGCCTGTTCGAGCATTGAACTGGAAAGGTCCACGCCGGTGAGGTTGCTGAAACCGGCTTTTTTTAGGTATTTGAGCTGATTGCCCGTGCCGCAGCATATATCTATCACCCGTTCATGGGGAAGATGACTGGCTATGTCCACCACCTTTTTCCTTAAACGATGCATGACAGCGTGAAGCAACGGATCATAAACGGGTGCCAGTAATTTGTATTCGTCCATCCGGCTGAGGATTAATAATAAAATATCTCGTTGATTCAACGAAAGCCCATAAACTTTTGTTGAACGTATTTAATTATTAAATTTAAAAATAATTTTTGATCAACAGATATTTCGCGAAAGGAGGCATATATGATTTACAGAAAGCTGGGGCAAAGCGAACTGCAGGTGTCAGCCATAACATTTGGAGCATGGGCCATCGGTGGCTTCATGTGGGGCGGTAGCGATGAGAAGGATGCCATACAGGCTATCCAGAAAGGCTTTGACATGGGGGTAACCACCATCGATACGGCCCCCATCTATGGCATGGGTCTAAGTGAAGAGCTGGTGGGCAAAGCCATTCAGGGACAAAGAGAAAAGTTCCAGATCATGACCAAGTTTGGCATCAAATGGCAGGAAGCCGGTAACCAGCAACAGTTCAGCTCACAGAAAGATTATGAGCAACTCATGGAACAAATCTATCTTTCTGCTAAGAAGGAGGTTATCATGCGGGAGTGTGAAGACAGCCTCAGGCGACTGAACACCGATTATATCGACTACTATCAGCACCACCGGCCTGCTGAGGATGCTCCCATATCGGAGGTGATGGAAGCCCTGGAGAAACTGCAGGACCAGGGAAAGATCCGGGCAGCCGGGGTGAGCAATTACAGCCTTGAGCAAATGACCGAAGCCAACCGGCACCTGCAGGTTCAGGCCAACCAGTTGCCTTACAGCATGGTGAAAAGGGATATCGAAAACAAGATCATACCGTGGGTCCTTCAAAACAAGAGAAGCGTCATAGCTTACAGTCCCTTGCAGCGAGGGGTGCTGACCGGTAAGTACACACCGGGACATCAGCTGAAGGAGGGCGACCACCGCAAGAGCTCACGTTTTTTCCAAACAGAGAACATACGAAAGATCAATGCATTCCTGGCCAAGCTGGAACCCATAGCCACCCGCCATCAGGCCAGCCTGGCCCAGCTTGTCCTCAACTGGACCCTGCATCAGCCCGGCATCACCGTGGTGCTTGCCGGAGCCAGGAACCCCCTGCAGGTGGAGGAAAATGCCCGGGCAGCCGACATTCAGTTAAGTGAACAGGAGGTGGGCACCATCAACACCCACCTCGAAAAGCTGGAGCTGGACCTGTCATGAAGCCCTGTAAGTGAACATTTTACTATATATTATTGTACGGAGTTTTTGCATAACAGATTAAAAAAAAGACATATGATTTACAGAGAACTGGGAGAAAGTGGCATCAAAATTTCAGCCATCACTTTTGGCGCATGGGCTATTGGAGGATTCATGTGGGGCGGAAGCGATGAGAAGCAGGCCATAGGAGCCATTCGTCGGGGCTACGACCTTGGCGTGACCACCATTGATACAGCCCCCATCTACGGGCTCGGTTTAAGCGAAGAATTGGTTGGCAAGGCCGTCAAGGGCAACCGCGAGAATTACCAGATCCTCACCAAATTTGGCATGCGTTGGAACCGCACGGGATCGCAGGAAGATTTCAGCTCGGATAAAGGTTTTGAAGATTTATGGAGTGGGGTGTACCTGGACGGCACCAGGGACAGCGTCATGAAAGAGGTTGAAGACAGCCTGCGTCGTCTGGGCACCGATTACATTGATTATTACCAGATGCACTGGCCGGTCGACAACGCCCCCCTCGAGGAGACCATGGAGGCGCTGGTGCGTCTTAAGGAGCAAGGGAAAATACGCGCTGCAGGGGTTTGCAACTTTTCCGCCGATCAGCTTCGTGAAGCAGAAAAAACAGTTCGCATAGAAGCCGACCAGGTGCCTTACAGCATGGTTCGCCGTGACATTGAAAAGTATGTGGTGCCCTATGTTCAGCAACACCACAAAGGTATCATAGCATACAGCCCGATGCAGCGGGGTTTGCTCACCGGCAAATTTGAACCCGGCACCAAACTTTCCGAGGGCGACAACCGTAAGTTTTCTCGGTATTTTAAACCCGACAACATAAGAAAGATCAACGAGTTCCTGGATCAGATCAAACCCATAGCCCGGAATCACGATGCCACCCTGGCACAACTGTCATTGAGCTGGACCATTCATCAACCCGGCGTTATCTCTGCACTGGCAGGTTCGAGAACCCCCCACCAGATAGATGACAATGCCCGGGCAGCCGACCTGGAGCTGGCCCCGGAGGAACTGCAAACCATCTCAGATCATCTGGATAAGCTCAACCTGGATTTGGACTGAAATTTTTCCATGACCCGGGGTGCAACACGTATGATTTTGTTATTTTAGTCCAAAACATCATATGGACTATTACCGAGACCGTGTAGTATGGATCACCGGTGCATCTTCAGGCATAGGTGCAGCCCTGGCCGTTGAAATGGCAGGACGGGGAGCCCGTCTGGCCCTCTCAGGAAGAAACCGAAGGGAGCTGGAGGCTGTCCGGCACCAATGCCAGGCCAGCAATGCTCAAGCCGAAATATTTCCTTTTGATGTACAACAGGCATCTCAAATAACTGACGTGGCAGGGAAAGTACTCCGCCATTTCGGGCATGTCGATTTATTGATCAACAATGCCGGTATAAGTCAGCGATCAAGGGCTGTCGACACACCCCTGCAGGTCGACCGTAAGATTATGGAGGTCAATTATTTCGGGAACATTGCCGTTGCCAGGGCTGTGCTTCCCCATATGCTTCGCAGGGGATACGGCCATATTGCCATTACAACCAGCATAACCGGCCATTTTGGGTTTCCCCTGCGTTCAGCCTATTCCGCCTCCAAACACGCCCTCTGTGGATTTTATGAAAGCCTGCGTGCGGAGATGGCGGATCAGAACATACACATCACCTTCATCACACCCGGGCGAATACGAACCAGCATTTCCAGACATGCCCTGAATGAAGAGGGTAAGGAGCAGGGTGTGATGGATCCGGGACAGGAAAAAGGAATGCCAGCCGACCAATCGGCCCGCATCATCATAAAAGGTCTGAGAAGGCACAAACGTGAAATACTGGTCGGCCGGAAGGAAATCCTGATGGTTTTTATTCATCGGTTTTTTCCCGGCATCTTTTACCGCATTGTTCGTAAAATCAGCCATATATAAACACTCCCTTGGCGAATCTTTTCTGATTTTTTCCCGGTTTTTCTGGTTGCCGGAAAAGAATTTTTGGTTATTTTTCTACCGGCGATAAAATTTAAATAAGTGATGGGAGAAAAGATCATTAGCGGAATACAGCAAATCGGAATTGGTATTGACGATGTATGGAAAGCCTGGAGATGGTACAACAGGATTTTTGGGACCGACATCCGGGTTTTTGAGGACAAAACGACGGCCAACCTGATGCTTCGCTATACGGGGGGTGTGCCACAAAAGAGGCATGCAGCGCTTGCCTTTAACCTGCAGGGTGGCGGGGGCTTTGAAATATGGCAGTATACCGACCGCAAGCCAATGGAGGCCGATTTTGATGTTCGCCTGGGCGACCTGGGTATCTTCGCAGCCAAGGTTAAATGCCGCGATGTTCACGACACCTACCGCCAATATGCGTCTATGGATGTGGACCTGCTGGGGCCGCCAAAGAAAGGGCCCGACGGGCATGAGACTTTCTTTTTGAAAGATCCTTTTGGCAACCTGTTCCAGGTGATGCAGGGCAACCATTGGTATAAGAATGAAAAAAAGCCAACCGGCGGTGCTTACGGAGCTGTCATCGGGGTTACCGACATAGAAGAATCCCGTAAAGTTTATACGGATATCCTGGGATACGACCAGGTGATTTATGATCAATACAGCCGGTTCGACGATCTGTCGGTTGTACCGGGCGGCGACCATTCCCTTCGTCGTGTGTTGCTTACCCATAGCCAGCCCCGGGAAGGTGGTTTTTCCCCTTTACTGGGCGATTCGCGGATCGAGCTGGTACAGGTGGGGGACCGCAAGCCCGAAAAAATCTATCGCAACCGTTACTGGGGCGATCCGGGGTTCATCCACCTGTGTTTCGACGTCCATGGGATGGAACAGCTTAAACAAGAATGTGCCGGTTCGGGATATGCTTTCACCATCGACAGCAATGTACGTCAGGAAGACAGCCACAGTTTTGATATGGGCGATGCCGCCGGCCATTTTTCCTATATAGAAGATCCCGACGGCACCCTCATTGAGTTCGTTGAAACCCACCGTGTTCCCATTCTTAAGAAGCTTGGATGGTACATCAACCTGAAAAAAAGAGATCCTAAAAAGCCCCTGCCCAACTGGTTGATCAAAGCGATGTCTCTCAACCGCGTGAAATTCAGAAATAAGTAAATTTTTACGTCAATCCTCACCCTGAGCTTTATTCCATCGCAGGGATGACCTTTTTTCCTGCCCCCTGGTTGTATGGAACGGCAGCAGAAAAATATTTATCTTTGATTTCCGTTTTAAGAACCTTTTGGCAGTCTTTTTTGTTTGGTTGAAAAATGCTCCTTCGGGCGGGGCGAGTTACACAAGAGCAAAACAAAAAAGAGGCCGTCTCTTGAAAGCCCTGCTTATGTAACCATATAGAAAAATCAGGGGAAGGTGAATGATATATTTTTCATTTTCCTTATTGACTGGAGCACAGGAATCAAGCTTTGAACCTGAACGATATTTGTGAAAAAAACAGTTTATCCATGAAAGATGAAGAGAAGGAACGATCGCGTCTATATAAGCAATATGCCGAACAGGAAGGAAAGCAGAAAGAGGAGGAACATGTGAATTTTGCATACCGTTTTGCCGATGGTGCCAAACGTTCGGTGGAAGATTTTTTGCAGGGCATGGGTGAAGAATACAATGAAACCCTTGAGATGTCCCGCTTTTTCTTCAAGCTTTTAGAAGACAAGCTCCGACTGAGAGAGCGGGAAACACCACCATCCAAGGAGGAGGTAAAAAAGGCCATAGAGCAGTTAAAGGATATGGGGAGGGTTGGTGTTTTCGCTTCGGTGTCGATACTGCCTGGCGGTGGCTTATCGTTGCTGGGACTGGAAGTGCTGGCCAGAAAGTTTGGCGTCAAAAACTTCTCTTTTATCCCCTCGGCTTTTAGAAAGCGTTTGTACAAAGATGACAGCGGAAACCGGAACACGGCATTTCCACCGGAATCTTCAGATAACGAATGATCGGATTCCTGAACACACCACCCTTCTGATTGCTTGTCACATTTTTCTGTACCTGACCCAAACATTTGCCGTTTGTGCTTGTTTGAAATACCAAACAACCTCCTCCCGTATTTCTTGGTGCAGGAACTGTTTTGCTCTCCTGCAACTACCCGTATTCATAAGGATTGGGTAAAAAAGCAGACATTCGTGTAATAAACCGGATGTTTGTGTGTCTAACATCGAAAAAGAACAGGAATTATAAAAGACATCTTTGCCATATATGGGTAGGAAAAGCCTTTGGATCAGGGCATTGACGTTCGTTTTTCCAGCAAACACAACAGGATACACCCAGATAGACCTCCCGGTGCCGGCGGTTTGAGTATCATATAACCCTGTTATAAGAAGATGATCGGATGCACGTTCCCGCCACAGCAGGAAAATTGCAACCAGTCAGCATATTAAATAAAAATAAACATCTAAATATGAAAAGATTTTTTGCTATTGTATCACTGCTCTTGATTGTAAGCACCGGTGTTTTTGCCCAGGGGCCGGCAGAAGGTTCCCGCCGCTCACCCGGTTCCAAAGGTATGATTGAAGGTAAGGTTTTGGTCAGGGGAGATGGTCCACTGGAATATGCCAATGTAGCCCTTTACCGCCGGGGCGACTCCTCGCTGGTGACAGGTACGGTGACCGATGTGGATGGAGCCTTTCAACTGAAAAATGTACCGATGGGGAAATACTATATGGAGTTCAACTTCATCGGCTTCCGGAAGACCACCATGGATGATGTCCGGCTTACCCCTTCGGGAAGGAAAAAGGATATTGGCACGGTTTACCTGCAGGAGGCCACCCAGGAGATTGAAAGTGTTGAGGTGACGGCCGAAAGGCCCCAGGTGCACTATAAGGTGGACAAGAAGGTGATCAACGTAGACAGGGATTATACGGCGGAAGGAGGCTCAGCCATCCAGGTGCTGGAGAACGTGCCTTCCATCCAGGTTGACATTGAGGGCAATGTGGAACTAAGGGGCAGCTCCAGCTTCCGTGTTTTGGTCGACGGCAAGCCCTCTGTGCTGGAGGGCAGCGATGCCCTTCAACAGATCCCTGCCTCTATGATAGATGATATAGAGATCATTACCAACCCCTCAGCCAAGTACGATCCGGAGGGAACGGCAGGCATCATCAACGTGATCATGAAGAAAGAACGTGATCCCGGTCTCAATGGTATGGTCAAGGCATCGGTGGGAAGCAACAATGCCTATGACGGTACCGTCAACCTGAATTACAGGGTAAGTGAGAAAGTGAACCTTTTTACTACCCTGAACTACCGTGATTTTAACTTCGACATGGACGGGAGGAGCAACCGGGAAAACTATTACCCCGATACCACCTCTTTCCTTGATCAAAGGATGTCCAACACGATGGAGCGTGATGGCTATTCAGCCAAAGCCGGCATGGATTATCACTTCAACGAAACCAGCACCCTTTCTCTCTCGGCCAGGGCAGGCAACTTTAGCTTTGGCAGGGGAGGCTCCACCCGCATTGAATCCTATACGATGCCCGCATCGCAGCGCAGTTACGAGATCTCCTCCACCCATTTTGACATCAGCCACGACTATGTGGCCTTTAACCTTGACTTTCAGAATAAGTTCAACGACAAGGGCCATAAGCTCGATGCCTCGGCAAACTATTCCTTTTCCGATAATCAAAACAACAACAGCTTTGAAGAGGTGGATGCCACCTCGGAATGGGAGAAGCTCAACAACGATCCTTACCGGCAACGAACCCTCGAGACCAGTGATGAGGGTGAGCTGCAGGTGAAAATCGACTATGTGTTGCCCACTTCGGCGGGAAAACTTGAGGCCGGCTACCAGGGCAGGTACGACCGCAGAGACCAGGATTATGGTATGGAAAGTTTCCGGAGCGGATCGTGGGAGCAGTTGAGCAACAACAACGTGGAGTACAGCCGGATGATCCAGGCTCTTTACAGTACCTTCTCCGGGAAGGTGCTGGGTGTTGACTACAAGCTGGGTTTGAGGGGCGAATACACCGACCGCCTGCTTACCCAGAAAAGGCTTGATGAGGAATACGGCATCGACCGGTTCGACATTTTTCCCAGTGCCCACTTCTCCAAAAGCTTTTCACGCGGCGAACAGGTCTTTGCCAGCTACAGCCGGCGCATCAACCGTCCACGCAGCTGGTTCATCGACCCTTTTCAAACATACCGCGATCAGTATAACCTGAGACAGGGCAATCCTGCCCTGGAGCCTGAATACACGGATTCTTATGAAGCCGGTTACAAGAACACTTTTGGCAAATCGTTTGTCTCCCTCGAAGGCTACTACCGCAAAACCAACAACGAGATTACCCGCATCATGGAGCTGGGAGACAACAACACCATGATCCATACCTTTGAAAACCTGGATTCTGAGACCAACCTGGGGTTTGAACTGATGTTCAACACAAGTTTGTCCAAATGGTGGAACCTGAACGTCAGTGGCAACCTTTACCGTTTTGCCATCGATACCCGGATCAACGGGGAACAGGTGGAGAAGAAAAGCAACAACTGGAGTGCCAGGGCCAACAACACCTTTAAGCTTCCGATGGGCCTGCGGCTGCAGCTGATGGCCATGTACCGCGGTCCGTCCGTGACAGCACAGGGCAGCCGGGAAGGTTTCCTGATGACCAGCGCCGCCATCAAACAGTCGTTCCTTGACGACAAACTCTCGCTGACAGTCAGTGGCCGTGATCTTTTCCAAAGTATGAACAGGGAGATGACCTCTTCGGGACCCGGCTTTGAAAGCTTTGAATACCGTGAACATGAGTCGCCCATTGTCCGTTTTAGCGTGAGCTACACCATCAACAATTATAAACGTCAAAGAGACAGGGGACAGGGCGAAGGAGGCGATTATGAAGGCATGGACCAGATGTTTTAGGCAGGATAGATAAATCTTTGTTGCGTTCCAGGTAAATTGCCTTTCGGCGGATTCCCTTCTATACAGGGGGTCCGCCGATATCTTTTAACAGGGATTTGTTGCCTGAGGCATAAGGTTAAGCAAAATTCTTTGAAAAATGGGTGTTAATACGTAGGTTTATATACTATGACCGGGGTTTACTTTTACTGATATTTTCAATACTTTTGTTGGGCTGAGGATGCAGGAATAAAAAAACAAAATCTGTTTGTAAATGCCGGCCATGGAAGAAGAACATAAATCGGACGATGCCGTTGGAAGCTTTTCTAAGCTGATAAACTCCCTTTACCAGATGAGGCTTGCGGGTAAGTACCAGGCCGCCATCGAGGCGATCGATGATGCCCTGTCAAGCCATTTTCATGTTGATCCGCCAGACAGCTCCCCCTTTCCAGAAGATTTCCTGAGCCAGGTTTATCAGGAACAGAATGAAATATCGATGGACGGCAACGAATTGCTGGGCCGCTTGCTGACAGAGAAAGGCGATTTGCTCTATTGCCAGAACCGCTATAAGGAAAGCCGGCAGGTACTGAAGGATGCCCTGAACGTCTTTTTTTATCTGAACGACCGGCAGGATTCCTTTTCCTTCCAGCGTATGAACAGGATGGTATGGATCAATCAAAAGATCAGCGAGATTGACAAAACCGTGGCTTCCTGACACCGGCTCACCCGTTCCTTCTTATTCCCCGTTTTCCCGAAGTTTTTCCATCAGGCGTTGCCTCTCTTTCTCATAGCCGGGTTTGCCAAGAAGTCCAAACATGTTTGTCTTGTAGGCTTCCACACCAGGCTGGTTGAAGGGCTCCACATCCAGCATGTACCCGCTTATGGCACAGGCTTTCTCGAAGAAATAGATGAGTTGTCCCAGGTTGTATTCGTCGATGCGGGGGATGGAGATGGTCATGTTGGGCACATCTCCATCGGTGTGGGCCAGGCGGGTGCCTTTTTCCGCCATGGCGTTGACCTCCTGCATGCGTTTGCCGGAGAGGTAATTCAGGTTGTCGGTGTCGTCGTTGGCTGGGGGCACGCTAAGGTGGTGCCGGGGTTCCTCCACCGACAGGATGGTTTCAAAGAGTATCCTTCTGCCTTCCTGTATGTATTGACCCATCGAATGCAGGTCGGTGGTGAACTGTGCTATGGAAGGGAAGATGCCCTTGTGGTCTTTGCCCTCGCTTTCCCCGAAGAGCTGTTTCCACCATTCCATGAAGAAGTACAGGCGTGCCTGGTAGATGCCCAGTATCTCGATGGCTTTGCCTTTCTGGTAAAGGGCATTGCGCATCACTGCATATTGTGCAGCCGGGTTGTTATGGTATTCCACCTCCGAGCTCGTTCGTTGTCTCATGGCTTCGGCACCCTCCAGCAGCTTGTGAAGGTCATAGCCTGCCATGGCGATGGGGACCAGTCCCACGGGTGTGAGCACCGAATACCTTCCTCCCACGTCATCAGGTATCACGTAACTTTTATAGCCACGCTCGTTGGTGAGTTTGCGCAGGGCACCCTTCTCCCTGTCGGTGACGGCTATGATGCGCCGGGATGCTTCCTGTTGCCCCTTCTTTTCTTCCAGGTGCTCCTTGAATATTCTGAAAGCTATGCCCGGTTCGGTGGTGGTGCCGCTTTTTGAGATGACCACAATACCATATTCACGGTCATTCAACCACTCCCTGAGCTCATGGTGGTAGTCCTCATCAATGTTTTGTCCGGCGAAAACGATCTCGGGACGGGATTTGTCAGAGCCGAAATAGGGGGAAAGGGCTTCGATCACCGCTTTGGCGCCCAGGTAGGAACCACCTATGCCAATGATCAGCACCGTGTCGAGGTCTTTGGTAAAAGATTCAGCCGTGCGGGCCATTTCGATGAGTTCTTCCCGGCTGGTTTGTTGCGGCAGGTCAAGCCAGCCAAGAAATTCGTCGGGATCGCCGCTTTTTTCCTCCAGCTTGCTGATGATGCGGGTGGTTTGATGCTGGAAAGCTTCCATGTCCCTGGGCTCTACATAGCCCTTGGTATCTGTTAGGTTGATTTTCAGTTCATCCATGATGTGTTATTTAAGTCTGTTTGAAAGGAGTTTGACTTCAACAGCAGGGGATATGTTTTCATACAGGATGTGGTAAATGGTTTCACATATCGGCATATCGGCCTGGTAGGCTTTGTTGATCTCCATGATGCTCCTGCTGGCGTAATAACCCTCGGCAATCATGTTCATCTCCAGCTGGGCCGACCTGACCGAATAGCCCTTGCCGATCATGTTTCCGAAGGTTCTGTTGCGGCTGAACTGAGAATAAGCTGTCACCAGCAGGTCGCCCAGGTACACCGACTGGTGCAGATCCCTGGATATGGGGTGCACGGCTTCAACAAATCTTTTTATTTCCTGCATGCCGTTGGAGATAAGCACAGCCAGGAAATTGTCGCCATAGCCCAGGCCATGACATATGCCGGCAGCAATGGCAAAAATATTTTTCAGGATGGCGGCATACTCAGTGCCGTAGATGTCCTCGCTCACGTTGGTTTGCATATAATGGGTGCGCAATATGCGGGCCACATCCCGGGCCAGCTGTTGGTCCTGTGATGCCACCGTTAAGTAAGAAAGCCGCTCGAGGGCCACCTCCTCAGCATGACACGGTCCGCTGATCACCACGAAGCGTTGCAGATCCAAACCAAAAGTGTTGCTGAAATGTTCGGCCACAATGGTGTTGTCTTCCGGAATGATGCCTTTGATGGCCGATACGATGATCTTGTCGTTGAGGTCCTCCTGCAGACCCCTGAGGGCTTCTTTCAGAAAAGCCGCCGGAATGACAAAAATAAGTACATCCGATTCGCGCACAATGGCGTTGATGTCGTTGTAAAACTGTATTTTACGGGTATCGAAGCTGATGGAGCTGATGTAGTTTTTGTTGTGGTGGTACTCCTTCAGGTATTCAATGTTGGAATGGTCGCGCAGGTACCAGTTGACCTGGTCCAGGTTTTCGTGGAGAATTTTCATGAGCGCAGTAGCCCAGCTGCCTCCACCAAGCACCCCGATTTTTTGGTTGGTTGCCATGTTCAGGTTCATTTAGGATTCAAGCCATTGTTTGACCTCATCCAGGCTGGGGTTGGTCAGTCCCAGCTGGTGCTTCTTATTGATGCCGCATATCTCATTGTGGAGCTTACCGGGTTTGGCCCCCCTGAGTTTATCTACCGTGGTGTAACCCGATTTTTGGATCACGGGTATCCACTCTTCAGGAATGCCCATCTCCTTGAATTTTTGATGGTTGTCGGGCTGTGGTTTTTTCTCAGGCCGCATCTGGGGGAAGAAAAGCACATCCTGGATGGAATGGGCGTTGGTCATGATCATGGTAAGCCGGTCGATGCCAATACCCAGCCCGGCAGTAGGGGGCATGCCATGCTCGATGGCCCTGAGAAAATCCTCGTCCATCATCATGGCTTCCTCGTCGCCTCTTTGTCCCAGCATGAGCTGTTGTTCGAACCGCTCCCTCTGGTCGACCGGGTCATTCAGCTCTGAATAAGCATTGCAGATCTCTTTCCCGTTGACAATGGCTTCAAAGCGCTCTACCAGTCCCTCCTGTGAGCGGTGCTTTTTGGCCAGGGGCGACATCTCGATGGGGTAATCGGTGATGAAGGTGGGTTGGATGAGCCTGGGCTCTACCTTTTCGCCGAATATCTCGTCGATAAGTTTGCCCTTGCCCATGCTGTCGTCGACCTCAATGTCGAGGCTGCGTGCGGTTTCAGTCAGCTGCTGCTCGTCCATCGCCGAGATGTCAATGCCCGTGAAAGCTTCTATGGCTTCGAACATGGTGTAACGTTTCCAGGGACGTTTGAAATCGACCAGGTTTTCGCCCACCTGTATGCGGGTGGTTTGGTGCAGGTCGAGGGTGATGCGCTCGATCATCTCCTCCACCGCATCCATCATCCAGTTGTAGTCTTTGTAGGCTACATACAGCTCCATCTGGGTGAACTCGGGGTTGTGGTAACGGTCCATGCCCTCGTTGCGGAAATCCTTAGCAAACTCGAAGACTCCTTCAAAGCCCCCGACAATGAGCCTCTTGAGATACAGCTCGTTGGCGATGCGCAGGTACAGTGTCTGATCCAGTTTGTTGTGGTGGGTTTTGAAAGGCCTGGCTGCTGCACCTCCATAGATGGGCTGAAGGATGGGCGTCTCCACCTCCAGGTAGCCCTGTTCGTTCAAAAATGAGCGCATCGACTGGATCAGGCGTGTGCGCTGGATGAACACATCCTTGCTCGACTGGTTGACAATAAGGTCGAGGTAACGCTGTCGGTAACGCTGCTCGGGATCGGTGAAGGCATCATAAACCTGGCCGTCTTTTTCCTTGACGATGGGCAGGGGTTTGAGTGATTTGCTCAGGACCATGAACTCCTCTACGTTGATGGAGATCTCTCCAACCTTCGTCTTGAAAATACTCCCCTTCACACCTATGATGTCGCCGATGTCGAGCAGTTTCTTGAAGACTTTGTTGTAATATGTCTTGTCTTCCCCGGGACAAATGTTGTCGCGTTTGACGTATATCTGTATCCGGCCTTTCTCGTCCTGAAGCTCTGCAAAAGATGCATTGCCCATCACCCGCCTGTTCATCATTCGGCCTGCCAGGCTCACCGACCGGAAGTTGCCCTTCTCCTCATCATAGTGCTCCAGGATTTCGGTGGTGGTGGTGTTGACCTCATAACCCTCCGCCGGATAGGGATCGATGTTGAGCTTTCTGAGTTCTTCCAGTGAATTCCTTCTTTGTCGTTCTTGCTCACTTAGTTCTGACAACATAATCTCCTGATTTTTTAACAAATTTTTGCAAAGATAGAATTTTTCATGCAATTCGGCATAGAACTGATTATCCCATGTGGTTATTCTTTAGAACCCCTTTTTTCATATTACCCAGGCCATCAAAAACCAGGCGGTTGGCCAGGGTGATGGTCAGCACCACGCTGAGCAGGGTGGCCACAAAGATGGTGAGCATCAGCATCACCTGGTATTTGATGGCCACTTCCGGAGAGGAACCCCCCAGTATCTGGCCGGTCATCATGCCCGGCAGGGATATCAGGCCGATAACCGTGATGCTTGCTATCAGGGGGTTGAAGGCTGTTTTCAGGGCCTCGCGCATGAAGGGTCGCAGCGCTTCACTCCGGCTGGCTCCGTTGGCCAGGTAATAACGGTAACGTATCTTCTCATGGTGCAGCTTCTGGTAAAAAGTGTTGAGACCAAGAACGTTCGTCTTCAAGCAGTTGCCAAGCAATATCCCGCTGATGGGTATGAAATACCGTGCATCGAAAAAGTAGTCCAGTTCGATGATCAGGCCAATGAAATAGGCATCGATCAGGGCCAGGCTGACGACCAGGGAGGTGATCAGGGGAATGATGAAAAAACGCCGGGCAAGATAGGCCCTTCTTATGATGGTGAAGGCTGCGATCAGCACCATTGCGATCCACCACAAGGCATTGATCCAGGGGTTGTTGTATTCGAAGAGCACTTCCAGGTAAAGGCCCACTACAAAGAGTTGAAGGGTCATCCTGCCCACTGCAATGAGGCTGTCTTTGACCAGTCCCGTTTTGAAATGGTAAAAGATGGCAACAGGTACCAGTATCAAAAGATATCCTATGAAAAGGTTCAGGTAGCCTATGTCAAGTGTTTGTTGCATGTTCGTCCAGGTTGTAGATTCTGTCCGAGTGGTCTGTCCAGCTTTGGTTGTGCGAGGTGGACAGGACGCTGCCCCCGTTCTCCCCGAAGACCAGGGAGACCAGTCGACCGATCGATTTGCTGTCGAGCGAGGCAGTCGGCTCATCGAGGATCATCAGGGGTTTATCAAGCAGTAAGGCTGAAGCTATGGCAATGCGTTGTTTCTGGCCTCCCGATATCTCGTCCAGGTTCTTCTCCAGGATGGCCGCAGGCAATCCCAGAGCATCCAGGGTCCTCTCCACGGTAGGCCTGCCCGGACGATGCTGCCTGTTTTGCCGGAAAGAAAAAGGCATGTAAAAAAGTTCCCGCGCCGTTTGGAGGGGCAGGTGCAATTCCTGGGGAACAAAGGCGATTTGTGAGCGGATGTATTCTATGTTTTCGCAATGAAGGGGACGATCCAGTACCTTCACCGAACCCGAGACAAAAGGAATGAAGCCCAGTACCAGGTGAACAAGGGTGGTCTTGCCGGTGCCCGACTCGCCGGCCAGTGTCACCTTCTCACCTTTGCCCACATGCATGCTGAAACCATCATAAAGCCATTTACCGTCAAAATGCAGGCTCAAATCGTTTATTTCTATTGTGTCTGACATTCCCATTGATGATTCGGGATTTGAACAATTCTTTTTTAATTTGCAGATTGAATGTAAGGATGCATTTTCTTGTTCAAAGCTAAGGATAATCTCTCAAATCGGAGACAACCACCCGGAAAATAATGTTTATGATAAGAAATATTTTACTCGGACTGTATTTTTGGATACTGATGGTGTTGACCATTATCGTGTACCTGCCTTATCTACTTCTCCGGCTGATTTCTGAAACGGCAACCAACAGGTACCTGCGTTTTTTTATTCGTGGCTGGTCACGGCATATCCTGTCTGTGGCCGGTGTTAAGATTGATGTGCAGGGGTTGGATAACCTCCCCGCCACCAGGAAACTGGCTGTTGTGAGCAACCACCAGAGCTATTTTGATATTCCTGTTCTGATAGTCGTTATGCCTTTCTTGTTGGGGTTTGTGGCCAAAAAGGAGCTGGGCAGGATTCCCATCGTGAATTTATGGATGGGCGCCATGGGATGCGTGTTGATCGACCGCAAGCAGCCCGGCCATTCGCTGGAAAAAATTCGCAGCAGGTTCGCAAAAGCAGAGAAAGGTTACCCGGTGGTGCTTTTTCCCGAGGGGACCAGGAGCCGCGGGGCATGTATGGGGCGTTTCAAGACCGGGAGCCTGCAGATGCTTTTCTCTTCCGATCTGCAGATTGTACCGGTTTCCATCAGTGGCAGCTACCGTCTGCTGGAAGAGCACAACACATTGAAGAAGGGCACCGTCCGGGTTACCATCCATCCTCCCGTCACCGGGCATAAGGAGGATGAAAAAAATCCCAAGGAGCTGGTAGAGCAGCTGCGTCAAACCATCCGAAGTGGTCTCGACCTGGAAGAAGGCCTGTGATGGGATGTTACCGTTCAGAAGTTGGCGCGCAATTCCACCTGCCCGGTATGGATGGTCTTGTGGCCATGCGAAGAACGTCCTGAGTAGTTCAGGTTTAGGTCGAGGTTCTGGTAAAGCTCTTTCTGCAGGATGATGTTCCAGGTAGCGTTGTTGCCGGGTTTGAGACCGCGAAGCATCTGGTAGGCCACCGGTGTGTTTGTTTCGGCGTCATAATCAAAGCGTATGTAGCTGACCTTGCCCCGGATGCGGAATTTTTCCACCCTGCTCACCTGCATCTCAAGGTTGAACCTGTGTTGCAGGGCTTTCTCCGGTCCCTGTATGTTGTTTTTATCGGCCAGTTCATACCCAGCCTCCATACGCAGGGAGGAGGAAGGATGGTACCGCAGCGACAGGGATTCTTCCAGCTTATGAATCCGGTAGTTTTTGTTCTCGAAAAACTCACTCGTGTGGCTTTCTTCGGAATAGGCGACCTTATTGAGCAGCGTCAGCCCCGGTTGTATGTTCCATGTCAGATGCACCCCGTGCTTTTGGTTTTCCGTCATGTCGGTGCCGTTCATCAGGAGCGACTTGTTGCGGCTCGCCAGGTAGATGTAGTCGAGGTGGTAACTGCCGCTGCCTTTGTTGAAGGAAAGGGTGTTTCGCAGGTTGGAGCTCAGGGAGAGGACCCCGGCATCATCAATGGAATAGGCAAAAGGGTTGAGGTTTTTCCAGAAATGATCCTGCTGGTTTTTCCTGCGTATGCGGTAGGCCAGCTTGTTGGAGAAACGTGAGAGGAAACGGGCAATGTTGCCCGTATCTTTTATGGCATGGGCAGGATCCAGGTGGAGCGTTTGATTGAAGGCATGGGTGTGGGTTTTGTAATATTCACCCGAAGGCCTGTATACACGGAGAAAGTCGGCCTGGTCGCGAAAACGTGCTTTCTCAAATTCATCCAGCTCTTTGATGCCATTGTCGTTGTAGTCCGACCAGGTGTATACCCCCTGCCCGTCGGGCACTTCGATGTAGGTGAACTCTTTTCTGGGCTCCAGTCCGGCCCCTATCTCCAAATTGGTGGAGGTACGCAGAGCGTTGCTGAGAAGGCGCATGCTGTGTTCTATGCGACCGATCAGGTGGTCTTCGGGTTTGACTTGCGTCAGGCTGGTGTCGGGTATCTTGAGTTTTCTGTAAGTGACACGCGCCGAAAGCCGGTTGTTCTCAAGGGAATGTATCTTCAGACCTATGTTCAGATCCTGCCCCCGGCTGACGGGAGTTAGATGACCACGATGGGGCTGCTGGTCCGTGCGGTACTGGTAGTTGATGAAGTACTGGTTTTTCAGGGAGTCGGGACTTTTCAGGTAGACTTTCCATTCGTTGAAGGAAAAGCTCTCTCCTGTCAGCGTGTCGGCCTGCCACCTGTTGTATTCGGCATTGTTGTTTACTCCTGCCACCAGGTGGGGGAAATGTTTGCTGGCATGGGCCTGGTAGCGCAAAAAACGGGTATGGGTGCGCTCACCCCGGGTCTCCAGAAAATTGCCATCCAGGTCCAGGTGGTAGGACTGCCACTGCAGGTTCGTGGTCAGGTGGTTCCTGTATCCGCGGTACCCGCTTTTGTAATTGAGGTATTCAAAACGGTAGCGCGAGCGGCCTGCACGATGGTGTCGGTACTGAACAGAACCGGAAATCATGTTTTCATGCCCGCCCACCTCTCTGTTCCGTAAGTTCCAGTCTCTTTCATATTCCACAGCCCGGAACCTTTCCACCGATGAGAAATTCTTATGGACACCCCGGTAGGAGAGTGAAGTGGATATTTTTGAGCGGGAAGTGTCGGTCACCAGGAATTGTTTGTGCAGGTCAAAATGCAGGGCATAGCCTTTGTTGTCGGACTGGTCGAGGCTGGAGAAAGTGTTCAGGTCGTTGTTGGACATGGCCAGCTCGAAAGAAGAGCTGAGGGTGGGTGTGAGGCTGCCCGACCC
>CAJXLE010000005.1 GCA_913055895.1 uncultured Bacteroidota bacterium
CAACCTGGTCGACCGCATCACAGTTTTGAAGGGTCCCTCCTCCTCCATTCACGGGGCGGCACTGGGCGGAACCATCCTCTACCGTATGGGCCCACCCTCCCAACAAGGCATTGCCATCAGGCAGGAAACCTCGGCAGGAAGCTACCGGATGCTTCAAAACGCCACCCAGGTCAGCTGGAAGGGACAACGCACCGGCCTGCGCCTGGCTTACGACAAACACCGGCACAAGGGCTTCAGGGAAAACGATGATTACAACCGCGACGCTTTCACCGCCCTGCTGCACCATCAGCTCACACCACACATAGGCATGACCTACCTGGGCCGTTACCAGAACCTGAAAGCCTACATCCCCAGTTCCCTGGCCCGGGATACATATCTTAACCATCCGGGACGGGCAGCAGATAACTGGGATGCTGTCAGCGGCCACGAGACCTACAACAAGATGCTCCACGGACTATCCCTTGACATCGACCTGGGCAACAGCCTTCGGAACGAGACCAGCGTGTTTCTCAAAAACTATGACGGAAAGGAAATACGGCCATTTAACACCCTTGACGACCAAACTTTTACCTCCGGCATGCGCAGCCTGCTGGAATGGAAACAGCAGGCGGCCGGCGGCAACATCACCGCCGAAGCCGGCTATGAGCTGTTTCACGAAAACTACCGCTGGAAGATAAACGAAACACTGGCCGAAGGAGACATCGGTGATGTGCTGAACAAAAACCGCCAGCGACGTATTCAAAACAACCTGTTTGCCTCCCTTTCCATGAAATGGGACCGGCTGGGAGTAAGCCTCGGGGCCAACCTGAACAGGACGGGTTACCGCTATGACGACCTCTCCAGTGACAGCCTGGATCTTTCCGACAACAAGAATTACGACTGGATCGCATCGCCCCGCGTATCTCTCACATACAACATGAGCGACAACCTGATGGCTTTTGCCACCATCAGCCACGGTTTTTCTGCACCTTCCTATGAGGAGACCCTCAACGCACAGGGATTCGTCAATGGCAGCATACAGCCTGAAACAGGCTGGAACAGGGAGATAGGACTACGTGCCCGCTCGGCCAGCAACAGGTGGCTGGCCAAAGTATCCGGCTATTCGATTGCCGTGCAAGACCTGTTGGTCACCAAAAGACTGGCGGAAGACCGTTTTCGCAAGATCAACGCCGGAAAGACCCGCCACAACGGCCTGGAAATACTCGGAAAGTTTCAGTGGCTCAGCCACCACCTGGTGCAAAGCACACTGGATGTGAGTTACATGTATACCGATTACCGCTTTCGTGACTTCACCGACGAAGGCAACGACTATTCCGGCAACCGGCTGCCTGGCATTCCCCGCCATAAAATGTTTGTGAAACTCCAGGCCCAAATGCCGGCAGGCGTCTACCTGCAGGCCAACTGGATAGGCGTCGACAAGATGCCCATGGACGATGCCAACAGCCTCTACTCCAACCCCTACGGACGCTTAAACCTGAAAGCAGGCATCAGGCGTTCCTTCTCCGATCAATGGACACTGCATCTTTTCGGGGGCATACGCAACGCCACCGACAACCACTTTGCCTCGATGATCCTGATCAATGCCCCCTCCTATGGCGGTTCGCCCCCACGCTATTTCTACCCGGCACAACCCCGCAACTTTTTTGGGGGACTGTCCCTGAATTATGCCTTGAGCCCCTGAAACATTTTGAAAAAATCTTTTTTATCGGTATTTTAGTTGTTACAAACCAAAACAACCAGGAGATAGCGTTATGCCCGAAATACGCCGTCCCAGAGGCAACTGTCTGATCACCATCCTGCTCATTCTCGTCTTTTTGGCAGCATTTGGCATCATATCATGGGACACCGTAGGAGCTTTTGCCCGCTTCATCGTATACGTGATTGTTGCAGGCATTGCCATTATCGTGGGCATCCTTCTTTATGCCTGGTTTTTTGGAAACCGATGGTGATATCCCGACCCTGCCATCGACCCTGCCCCCGCTAAGCGGGATTTATTCCGCTAAGCGGGGGCAGGGTCGGGGGCAGGGGCAGGGGCAGGGCTACAGAGAGAACGGCATTTCCCCTGCGATCTCAATTTTTTCAGGGGATACGCGGGCCTGCAAGGGGATGATTTCCACCCCACTCTGGTAGGCATCCCGGAGGGTTCGGGCATATTCGGGGTCGACGGACCGGGCGGGTGCAAAGCGGTCCACGTCCATCCGCTGGATCAGGTATAGCATCACGGTGCGATAACCGGCTTCACGGGCTTTGATAAGGGTGTCGAGGTGCTTTTTTCCCCTTTTGGTGATCGCATCGGGGAAAAGGGCGTATCTGCCGTCTTTCATGGTAACGTTTTTAACCTCCACGAAACACTTTTCCTTTTCGTTCTCGGCATAGACGTCAAAACGGCTGCCCTGCCAGGTCACTTCCCTTTGCACCCGTTCATACCCGCCGAGCCGCTCAATCTCTCCCTTTCTGATAGCATCATAGGCCAGGCGGTTGGGATGGTTGGTGTTGACACCCACCCAGTCGCCGTTTATACGTATCATCTCCCAGGTGTAGCTGGTGCGGCGGTTGGGATCATCCACCGGGGTAAGGTATACTTCAGCCCCCTTCTCCAGGCAGGTCTTCATCGACCCGGAATTGGTGCAATGGGCGGTGGCCACCGTGCCATCATCCAGTTCCACATCAGCAAGAAAACGTTTATAACGCCTGATCAGCCTGCCATGTACCAAATCTTTTTTAAAATCCATATCAATCTAATTATCCGTCTTAAAAAGACATCAAACAACCGGCTTTTGTGTTCAACAAGAAAGTCTGTCAAAAAGACGGTGATCAGGCCGATCAAACTTTCAGACCATCGGTGAATACTTGCCGCCATTGTCCTGGTTTCAGAACAACACGATAAAAAAAAAGTTGAACGGATCATCATGTTAAAGAATATCTTCAACAAAAGCATTCATCAAAAGGAAGATCTGCAAAAAAATTGTATCATTGTCATGGACAATGTGCTTGCATCCATGCTGTTTCCGATAAAATGACAACGATGATCAAATTTTAAACTATGAATCTGCTGGGCAACATCATCTGGTTGATATTCGGCGGACTGGTCACCGCCGTGGAATACTTCATCTCAAGCGTTATCCTGATGGTCACCATCATTGGCATTCCCTTTGGTCTGCAATCCATCAAACTGGGGGTGCTGGCTCTTTGGCCCTTTGGCCAGGATGTACGTCGAAGGGAGACGGCTTCCGGCTGCCTGAGCCTGTTCATGAATGTGTTGTGGATACTGATCGGGGGCATATGGATCAGCCTGACCCACCTTGCTTTTGGGGTCCTGCTGGCCATCACGATCATTGGACTGCCTTTTGCACGGCAACATTTCAAGCTGGCTCAGCTGGCCTTCATACCTTTTGGATACGATGTTCAAATAAGGTGAACAATGCAAACAGCCTGCCAGGTCCAACCCAACATAAAGTTAGGGTGAGCAGGTAGGAAAATCATTTGGGCGCAGGAGCAGGGGGATGGCACGTTTTTTTGTATCTTTCCGAAAAATTTAAACAATAAGCGCATGACCTACCAGGAATATATGTTGCCGATCATACTGGCCAACCTGATAGCCGTGGTGCTGGCCCTCTCCTCTTATAATTTCCCCCGTTTCATGAGGTTCGTATGGGGGCTGATCTTCATCATAGCCGGCATTGTGAACCTGATCAATGTGTACAATGAACCGGGCATCTATGTGGATGCTTTTGGTCCTTCAGCCATAGAGCCCTACAAAGAAATCATATACGGTATTTTCGCCAAAAACTCGGACATATATGTGAGCCTGATCGCCGCCGCCCAGGTCATCATTGGGGGACTCATATGGTCGGCCGGGTTCTGGTACTACCTGGGATTAACCGGTGGCATCATTTTCCTACTGGCCATCGCACCGCTGGGAGTGGGTTCTGCCTTCCCATGCACCGTCATCCTGGCGATCGGTTTGATGTTGATGATGCGCAAAAGGCGTAAGAAAAGCATTTTTGGAATTTAGCTACAGCAATCAAAATTTCTCAACCACCGCCACCGGGTAAGAACATGCCTTGCTGGCTGGCCTCAGAACTTTGTCCACTGTAAAAAAGATCTGGTTCCCGACCCCGGAGAAGTGAACCCGGGCCTTTTGATCAACCAGTTTTTGTCCGGCGGGACATTCTTCTCACCGTTCACTCAGAAAACTAATAAACCCTGGTGTTTCTTTATCGTCATAGGTAAAAGTCTAATCAAAACTTCTAACCCAACATGAAAAGAGCTGCTATCTTTATTTCATTGATTCTTTTTGTTACAGCTGCTTATCAGCCTGTTGTCGGACAGGAAAACAGCGAAAAAGATGAGATCATCGAAACCATGTCCAGGCATATGCAATATATGCAACACCGCATGAACGAGCTGGAGAAAGCCGTTGATGATGTGCTCTGGTACAACAAGGTGGGTGATGTCGCCCACATCGACAAGGTATACATCACCGGACCTCCCCTTTGGAAAGAGAAGAACCCCGATTCGCAGGGTTACGGCAACCCGGTTAAGTTCAGGTCGTACGTGTTCATCCCCAAGGGCATTGACACCGACAAGAAGTATCCCCTTATTGTCTTTCCGCACGGTGGGGTCCACAGCAACTTCAACACTTATTATGCCCATATTGTGCGTGAGCTGATGGCCCAGCAGTACATTGTGGTAGCGGCCGAATACCGGGGTAGTACCGGTTACGGAGGAAGCCATTACCGCAAGATTGATTATGGCGGACGTGAGGTAGAAGACGTGGATGCCAGCCGTCAGTACATGCTGGACAACTACCATTTTGTGGATGAGAACCGGGTGGGCATCATCGGCTGGAGCCATGGTGGACTGATCACCCTGCACAACATCTTCGATTATCCCGACAACTATGATGTGGCCTATGCGGGTGTACCCGTGAGCGACCTGATTGCACGGATGGGGTATAAGACCCAGGGTTATCGCGACCTGTATTCGGTCGATTATCATATTGGCCAGACCGCCTATGAAAATGTGGAGGAGTACCGCCGGCGCTCACCTGCCTGGAATGCCCACAAACTGAAAGATGTGCCCTTACTGGTCCAAACCAACACCAACGATGCCGACGTCAACGTGCTGGAGGTGGAGCACCTGATCAAGTCGCTGAAGGCACATGACAAAGACTTTGAATATAAAATCTTCCAGGATGTGCCGGGCGGGCACAGCTTCAACCGCCTGGACACCAAAAAAGCCAAGGAGATACGGGTAGGCATCTACAAATTCCTGGACGAGGAGCTGAACCCGCCAAAGAAAATACGTTCGGTAAGCGACATCAACAGGGCTGCTTACAAGGGTTTCCGGTAAGAATTTTTCTGTTTTGAAAATGAATTTGCCGCAGAAGGAATTGTTTTTCCTCTCTGCGGCTTTATTATTGAACAAGGTCAAGTTGCCCTTCTTTACAGGTGTTGTGATAACAACAAGCCGCCCCTCATTATGGAAAACGTTTCTTGGTGCTTTACTTTGTATGACTGAGCAGACAAGATACCGCCACCGGTTGTGCCATTGGCAAGCGTCCATTTCCAGCCCTCCAATGGCTTTTATCCGCCTTCAGGGACAAGGACAACAAACCATTGGCAGGCCGATCAATCAAAGTGGATCAAAAATTCGGTCCAGCCGTCCCGGTTGGTGGCCAGGGAAAAAGAAAAACGGTGGGCCGTCAGCACTTCCCTGATAAAGGTGAGGCCAATTCCCTGGCCATTCTTTTTATCGGAATAAAAGGGGGTGAAGATCTTGTCTTTTGTAGCCGGCGAGAGACCGCGGCCGTTGTCCATGACCCTCAGCCGGAGGGGCCTGGCAGATGTTTCAATCCGCAGCACCCCAGCTCCGTCCATGGCTTCCATGCTGTTTTTTACCACATTTACCAGCACCTGCTCCATCTGGGGCCGGTCGGCCTTTATCTCAGGCTTTGGGCGGCAAAGGTCTTTTTCCACCTGCACCGACCGGTTTCGCAACTCATTGTCAAACAAAACCAGTACTTTGTCAACCAGGTTGTTGAGGTCCAGTTGCTGCAGGTTGGGATCGGGAATCTTCACCACGCTGGCATAGTTGGCCATAAAATGGTTCAGGTTGCTGTTGCGTTCAATGGAGGCCTCCAGGGCTTCCCGTATATCCCGTGAAGCTTCGTCATCCTCATCTTTATGCAGCTCCGTCAGCGAATGGAGAAGGGAATTGATGCTTCCCACCGTATTGTTGACCTCGTGCGACATGGTACGGATGACTTTCTCGTACGATTTTTTCTCAAAACGGACCCATTCCCGGGTGAGTTCTTCGACAACATAGAATGCCCGGCGAAAGCCTTTGTCCATGAAATACCTGCGGTGCACCTGGTAGATGTTCATCCCGTCGAGCTGAATGAGCGAGGAGCTGGGTATGTTGATGGCTGCCAGCTTACGGGCCAGGGGGTGATCCAGATCCCGGAGCATGCGGCCGTACAGCACCAGGGGATCATCCACCTGAAGTTGTTGAAGGGCCGCCGGGTTGGTCTGCAAGATGCGTTCCTCCAGGTCGAGGATGATGATGCCTACAGGGCTGGCATCCAACAGCAGGTCGAGGAAATGGTTGCGTTCTTCCTTTTGCACCCGTTCCTGACGAAGTTCCTCCACCATCTGGTTGTATACTTCCACAATGCCGTCCACCTCTTTTTGTCCCACTTTCTGGAGGTAGGTGGAAAAATTCTTCTCTTTCAAAAGGGATATACCGGAGCTGATGGTTTGGATGGGTTTGAGCAGCTGCCGGTAGAAGATGGCAAAAAGCACGATCATGCCCACAAGCAATATTTCTCCCACCAGGAACATCCATTTGTTCTGCCGGAGCACTTCAAAGAGGATCAACCCGTATGAAAGGAAAAAGAGGCTGCCAAAGAGTATGTATCGTCGCTTAAGACTCATATCGTATGTTGTACTTATCCAGCCGCCGGTATAGGGCACCCCTGCTTAGTCCCAGTGAACGGGCTACCTGCGAGAGATTTCCACGGTAAAAATTGATGGTCTCCTGTATCAACTGTTTTTCCGCTCCTTCAATGGTTTGTAGTCCCATCCTTTTGTTGCTGGCATTTACAGGGGCCTGTTTTTCTATCTGAGCCTGGAAGTCATCACCGGTCAGTTCAGATCCCGAGGCAAGCAGGACGGTCCGCTCTGCCAGGTTTTTCAGCTCCCGGATATTTCCAGGGAAGGGATATTTTTTCAGCAGGTTTTCGGCTTCTTGTGTCATGGTGGCACCAGGCAGGTGGTTTTCATGGCACACCTGCCGTACAAAGTGCCTGGCCAGCATGGGTATGTCACCGGGCCGTTCCCTGAGCGAGGGTACGGTCAGGTTGATCAGGTTGATGCGGTAATAGAGGTCCTCGCGGAACGATCCTTCGGACACCATTTGCTCAAGGTTGCGGTTGGTGGCACATATCACCCGAACATCGGCCTCACACGTTTTGCTTTCACCCAGCACTTCGTACTGTCGTTCCTGCAGCACCCGCAGGAGTTTGACCTGGGAGGCCGGTTCCAGCTCACCCATCTCATCGAGAAAAATGGTGCCGCCTTCGGCAATTTCGAAACGCCCTTTGCGGTCGCTTCTGGCATCGGTAAAAGCTCCTTTTTTGTGTCCAAACATCTCACTCTCGAAGAGGGTGGATGCTAGGCCTCCCAGGTTGACCTTCACGAAAGGCTTATCACGGCGAAGGCTGTTGTTGTGGAGGGCTTCGGCTATCAGCTCTTTGCCAGTGCCACTCTCACCGTGTATGAGCACCGTGGCTTCCGTAGGTGCCACTTTACCCACGTCATTGAGCAATTGCAGGAACAGGGGATCCTCACCAATGATCCCGGCCAGTGCATACAGTTCGTCCAGTTCCCGGCGGTCCATGGATACGTCTTCCCTGTTGCTCATCATCTGATGGGTCCGGATGGATTCCAGCAGCCTCTTGTTGTCCCAGGGTTTGGTGATAAAATCGTTGGCGCCTTTTTTGATGCCCTCTACGGCCAGGTCGATGCTGCCCCACCCGGTAATCAGGATGACGGGTACACCGGGTTGAAAGACACGCACTTTCTGCAGCAGCTCCAGGCCTTCCCGGCCACTGGTGTCACTGGAAAAATTCATATCCATCAGGATGGCAGAGGGCGTTTGCCGGCGTATCCAGTCGAGGGTCTCCCCGGGACCTGCGAGGGTCTCCACCGCATAGCCGGACTGCTTGAGCAGGAGTTTCAGCGAAGAGCGCACAGCTTTGTCATCATCAACGACCAGGATCATATTCATAATTTATAGGCTAATATACAAACTTTTACTCCTCTTTTAACGCCAGGGCCGGAGGTATTTTGGAAGCCTGCAGGGCCGGATAAAAAACACTGACAAACACCAGCAGCAGGATCACCAACAGGGCTGCTGCCATACCTTTGATAAATAGGCTCCATTCCACAGGCAGCAGGTCCAGGGCAGGTACCTGTACGATGATCAGAAAAGCCGGGATAAAAGCCATCAGGGTCATGGCCAGCAGCTCGGAAAAGATCAGGCCGCGCACATGTGAACGGGTGGCCCCTACTGCCCTTCGGATACCTATTTCCGACCAGCGCTGGTTCACATTGTAACCCAGTATACCGATCAGGCCAAGGACCAGGTTGAAGATCAGAAAGCCCACCAGCAGGCCCACAAAAACCATGTCGCCAGAGCGGTTGGCGTTGGATACCTCCTTCATCGACTCCAGCGGCATGGACCGGGCTATCTTGTATTGATCCCTGGATAAGACCGAAAAAACTTCCCGGGCGTACCCACGTGGCTGTGGATGGGTACCTTTCTCATACCTCACCAGCAGGTCGGTGCTGGCATAGACCCCGGTGGCCGGGTGGTTCATCGGAATGAAGATGGAAGGGCCCGAGGGCACAAAATCCCGGGTTTTAAAATGGCGAACCACCCCAATCACCCTGTATTGGTGCTCCATACCTTTTATACGCCGGCCCAGCGGGTCGCCCTCTGCGAAAAGTTCATCTGCCATGTCCCGGTTGATCACCGCGGGCACCACAGAAGGGGAACTCCCGTCAAAATCGCCGATCCAGCTCCCCTTTGCCAGCTCCAGGTTCAAGACTTGCCGAAAGCCTTTATCCACGTAATGGATGCGTGCGCTCGTGATGATCTCTCCATATTTGAATGACCAGCTGGAGGCCTGCATGATATGGGGTGCCGCATACAGGGAAAAGCTGGCTGACTCCACCCCTTCCAGCTGTTCAATACGCTGGCGGATCTTCTCAAAATGATTGTGGGGACTTGCTTTCTCTCCTTCATGGTAGTTGATGTCCAGGCAATAAACCCGCTGGATGTCACATCCCGTACCTTCCAGGTAATTCGCTGCCTGGTCCACCATGTAGAGCATGGTGGAAATGATGATCAGGAAGATGGCAAACAGTTCAAAAATGATGAAACCATATTTCCTCTTCTGGTTCCACATGATTTTAAATCCATGGAAAATCATAATACACCTCCTTTCATTACATAAGCGGGTTGCAGCCGGGAGATCCGCATGGCAGGTATCAACCCCGAGAGCACACTGAATATCAAAGAAACACCAATAAGTATGAAGAAAACCCCATAATTCAATTGCAGGGACACCTCCGACGGGTTGTTGATAAACCAGGCCGTAAAAACCTGCTCTTTAAAGCCGGTGGCAACTGCGTAAGCCATGATCAAGCCCATCACCCCGCCCAGGAAGGTGAGCAGGATGTTTTCGGTCATCACCTGCAGGGCCAGGTTCTTGCGGGTTGCCCCAAAAGCCTTCCTGATGGCTATTTCCTGGCTCCTTTCCTGAATGCGCGTCATGTTGATGCTCACCAGGTTGAGGGCCGGCAGGAAAAGGATCAGAAGGGCTTTACCTGCCATACCAAGATAGCTCATCCACAGGCCTCCATAAGCTTCGGGGTCGCGGTACCCTCTGAAGTAAATCTCTGCAGCCGGAGCCGGTCCTGCAAAAATCAGCTCCTGGTCGCCGTTCAAATTGTTCAACCGTTCGTTAACCTGACGTACCTGCTGTTGAATCTGCTCCCCGGTCCAGGTTTCAGTCGACCTGAAGGTTACGCCATAAGCGCCCGTATGACTGTAATCAGCATTCACAGGTGAATTGTTGCGCCGGGTATAGGGCAGCCATATCTGGGCGTAGGTGTTTCTGGAGAGTGAACTGACGTCTTCCACAACACCTGTTATCCGGTATACCTCCCCGTTGACGTCCATGGTGGTGCCGAGGGCATCCTTTTTGCCGAAGAGCTTACGGGCCAGGCTGCCTGAGACAACCGCGACATTGTGTTGTTCCTCAACATCCTTTTCATTGAAGGCATGTCCGTGAAGAAACCGGAAATCAAAGACCTTCCAAAAGTCTGCGTTGGTATACCGCAGGGAAAGATCACGAGCCCGGTTGTTTTTGAAGAAGGTTGCGCTGCCGGTTGACGAAAAAGCCAGGCTGTTGGGGGCAGCCAGCGGCCGGAAATGATTTTCAATGATGTTTAAAGGCACACCTCCCCAGGCTTCTGTCCCATCCTTACCATTGATCTTGACTTGCTGGATAAACAGCATCTCATCGTTGTTTTTCTCGGGACCCGATGGTTTGATGGACATCTCCACCTTGAGCACCATGATCATGATGACCATCACCGGTATGCTTATCCCAAAGAGGCTTAGGAAGGTAAAAAACCGGTTTTTTCGCAGTTGTTCCCAGAACTGTTGCAGATTCAAATATTTCATACGATTATTTTTTTTTCTAATAATTTGGCCATATGGAACCTGCATGAATAATCGTGTCCCTGTTGTGAAGGTTACTGGATGCAGGTTTCATTTGATTGTGTTATAATTCATCTATAGGTCAAATGGAGCTTACTCTTCCACAAGGGGTCAAAATACCTCGTTTTCTGATCTTTCAATTGACCTGTCTGCCATCAAAAAGGTGCACGATACGTCCTGTTTGGCTTGACAGCGACCGGTCGTGGGTCACCATCACAATGGTGGTGCCCAGTTCACTGTTCAGGGACCTGAGCAAAAGCATGACTTCCTCACCCATTTTGCTGTCGAGGTTTCCCGTGGGCTCGTCGGCCAGCAGCAGTTCAGGTTTGCCGGCAATGGCACGGGCCACTGCCACCCGCTGGCACTGTCCGCCTGAAAGCTCGGAGGGAAAGTGTCCCGACCGGTGTTTGAGACCCACCTGCTCCAGGACTTCCTGCGCCCTCATTTTCCGCTTTTTAGCAGGCATATTGCGGTACAAAAGTGGCAGTTCCACATTGTCGAGCACATTGAGAGAGGGTATCAGGTGGAAATTCTGAAAGACGAACCCCAGCTTGTGGTTTCTCATCATAGCCAGCGATTTGTCGCTTTTGCCATTGATGGGGGTTCCGTCAAGGAAAAGCCGTCCTCCGGTGGGATTATCCAGGAGGCCCATCACATTGAGCAGGGTTGATTTGCCGCAGCCTGAGGGGCCCATGACTGAGAGAAATTCACCCTTTTGAATCTTCAGGTTGATGCTGTCCAGGGCCAGGGTTTCAATGGTCTTTGTCCGGTAAAGCTTGCTGATGTTTTCCAGTTCTATCATGTGTAAAAGGGTTTATTTAATTTTTGTATTTCAATCGCTGATGATCGGGGTATTTATCGTATATGGCGCTGCTGAGCACCACTTTTTGTCCGGCTTCCAGCCCCCCTTTCACCACCACATGGTGGTATGAACAGGAGCCCAGCACCACCTTTTTTCGAAGCAGTTCGCCGTTTTCCAGCACAAAAAGCTCGGTTCGGCCTTCTCCCTGGTAATATGCGGTATGTGGTATTCGGAGGGTATCGCAAAGATTTTGCTGGACCAGTCGTATCTCCACCTTTTTTTGCGCTTTCAGTCCGGGGTAAGAGGAATGTTCCAGTTTCACCGAATAGTTGATGTCGCCATGCTCCACACCGGGGGTAAGGCTGCTTACGTGGCCGTATAAAGCAGTATCGTCGACCAGTACCATGGCCTGCTGTCCGGTATATACCTTATCCACCATCTTGTCGGGCAATGCGCCCCGTATGCGAAAAACATCGAGGTTGGAGACCCTGGCCACTTCCTGGCCTGAGGTGACCGTCTGACCGGGTGTAACGGCTATCCGGGTTACCACACCGTTCATGGAGGGCCTTATATCCGCCTGTTTTAACAGCTGCTGCATCTCCTCCAGCTCCTGCCGCTTCATAGCCATTTGCAGTTTCAGGGATGACATATCCAGGCGGATCATTCTTTTAAAGGAGGCATATTCTTTCTCTAGTTTTTGTTGTTCCAGCTTACTCAGCTGATAATCGATCTTGGCCTGTTCCACCGACTGAAGGGATGTCCCGCCAATCCCGAGCAACTCTTTCTCCTTCTCATAATGCGCCCTCAAACGGGCTGTGGTCAGGGAATCAGCCCGCAAATCACTTTCAAGTCCAAGCCTTCTTTCCCTGAGCTCTTCCTTCTTACGCTTTACGCTGTTCTCTTTCAAAGCCACCTCCTGCCTTACTTTTCTGTACTTGCGCTTCAGGGCATCCAGGTCAAGGGCGATCAGGCTGCTGGTGGTGTCGACCGTATCACCCGGGTGGTGGTTGACCTTCAGAACCTTTGCATGAACCGGTGTGGTGATCACTTCGTGGTATACCGGCTCCACCTTACCACCGGTGCTGACGCTTGTAACGACGTCTCCTCGTGTTACCGGGGCCACCTGGTAACCATCAAGCTCCACCACAGGTTCCATGAAGGAGGGGATGACAAGCCACATGCCCGCAAAGACAAGCAGGATGGAAAACCCTGTGATCCACCGCCTGAGGGTTCTTTTGCGCAAATACGATTTCGACAAATCTCGGTCCATCGGTTTTTGACCAAAGCTTAGCAAGCTCCCTGCCAAAAATGTTATCAATCTGATATTGTGTATTTTAATCATGAACCCATGCATCCCTTCCTGTCCACAAATGGACAGGTTGTCCGCAAGTCAACAACATTGTGGGGCAACCATTAAAAAGCCCCGCGTGGAAGCGGGGCGTTAAAACATTTTTGTCATGCAGGTTTCAGGACCAGCCAGGGGCCATCCTGATATCTCTCATAGCATCTAGTTGACAAGATCCATCTCTTCAATAAGCCAGTCGACCTCACCGTATTTGTCCAGTATAAAGAGCAAATAGCGGATATCGGTACAGACGGTTTTCTGCATGCCCTCCTCATACTCAATGTCGCCTGTCATACCTTCCCAGTTGCTGTCGAAAGCCAGGCCGATGAGCTCGCCTTCGCCGTTCATCACAGGGCTGCCTGAATTGCCTCCGGTAATGTCGTTGTCGGTTATGAAACACACCGGCATCTGGCCGTTGTCGCCATATATTCCGTAGTCTTTTTTGCTGTAGAGTTTTTTAAGCTTATCGGGTATGATGAACTCGTAATTGTCGGGGTCTTCCTTTTCCATCACCCCTTCCAGGGTGGTATAATATTTATATTTTACCGCATCTCGGGCCTGGTAACCTCCCACCTCACCATAGGTCAGGCGCATGGTAAAATTGGCATCGGGATAGAAGGTCTTTTCCGGCTGCATCTCCATCACCCCTTTGACGAAAAGGCGCTGACCCTTCTGCAGCTGGTTGTCGTATTCACTGGAGCGGTCCCTGAGCTGGTAATACTTATCATAGGCCGATTCAGATAAAACATATGCCGGATCATTGCGAAGCTGCTCCAGGCCGGGATCATCCAGGAAACCTTCAAAGCGGCTTGGATCGGTAAAGATGGAGTTGGCGAAAACATCAACTGCAACAGCCGACACATCGTCCTGGTGTTTACCCAGGTACTTTTTCAGGGCTTCCGGATAAAAACGCTGATCGATGTCCGCCTGGAGCATTTTCCACAGGGCCTGGGCTATCTCCAGGTCTGTCGTCCGGTGGTAATCCCGAAAATATTGTCTCCCCTGTTCTCTGAGCCTTTTCACTTCCTTTCTCAGGTCCTTACCTTTGAACAGGCGCTTGAGGAAGGAACGGTCCAGGAGCTGCTCCAGCTTCCTGGCACTGCGTGCAAAGCCCACCAGTTCCGGTCCGTAGAGCATGGTTTCACGAAGGTACTGGCCTGCATGCTCATATTCCCGGCGTTGCTCGTATGCCTGCTGTATCATGTCGAGGGTATTGCCGTATTTTTCTTCTCTTTCAGGCCGGCCATTGATCCACTGGATGAAGTTTTTCTCCAGCTTTTTTCTCTTGGACAGCAGGTCGATCCTTTTGAAGCCTTCCATCTGTCCAATGCTGTATTTCCAGTAGTTGCTGGTGCCTTTATACTTGGAGGCATACATGATTCGGTGTTCGGGGCTTCTGTTCATGATCTTGTTCATGATTTCCAGCTTTTTGCCCCTTATCTTGATGCGGTTGGGATGTTCAACTTCCTGGAGTTCACGGATGCCGTAGGAAGTCATAAACCGATCGGTGTTGCCCGGGTAGCCCATGATCATGGCAAAATCGCCTTCCTCAACTCCTTTCACAGAGACAGGCAGGTGGTGTTTGGGCTGGTAGGGCACATTGTTGGGGGAATAATCGGCCGGTTTGCCTTCGGGCGACATGTAGACGCGGAAGATGGCAAAATCGGCCTTGTGACGCGGCCACATCCAGTTGTCGGTAAGGCTGCCAAAGTCGCCTATCGAGGTTGGAGGAGAGGCCACCAAACGGACATCCTTATAGGTTTCGTAGACCATCATGTAGTATTGATTGCCTTCATAGAAGGGGCGGACGGTGGCAGAAAAGTGTGTGCCCTCCTCCGCTTCTTCCTCCACCTTATTGCTGATCTGCCTGATGCGCTGCTGCCGCTCTGTTTCGCTCATGCCTGGATCAACGCTGTTGAGCACCTGGTCGGTGACATCTTCGATGCGTTTGAGAAAGCGCACACTTAAGCCGGGGTTGGGCAATTCATCGTCCATCGACTGGGCCCAGAACCCATTCTTCAGATAATCGTTCTCGACGGTGCTGTGCGACTGTATCCTGCCATATCCGCAGTGCATGTTGGTGAGCAAAAGTCCCTGGTCGGTGATCATCTCGCCGGTGCATCCGCCCCCAAAAATCACAATGGCATCTTTGAGGCTGGACTGGTTGATGCTGTATATGTCCTGGGCATCGAGCTTCAAACCTTTCTCTGTCAACTCACCATAGTCAAGCTGCTTCAAAAGGTTTACCATCCACATTCCCTCATCGGCCCTGGTGAGGTGAGAAAATAGCAGGGGGATGGTGATCAAAACGGCAAAGGTCAGTTTTTTCATGATGTTCTGTTTTTTGTTTTATAAGGATATTATGGGGTTCGTTATTTCAGACCCCTGCAAATATACTTCGTTTAATAAGCCCGATTGCATCCGGGATGAAAAACACCTGCTGTTGCAGATCATACTGAAGAGTTTTTTCAGCCCGGTTAATAGCGTTTCTCTTTTGAACAAGCTATTGTGAAACACCACCAGCAAGGAGACCATGGCTTTCATCCTGGAAAATAAAAAGAAGGACGCAGCTGGTGTGCGCCCTTCCGGAAAAAGTGTTAAAAAACTGCTTAGCTTTTTACAGGCTGAAAACCACCTATTCGTGGCGATAATAGATTTTGCTGACGATCTGCCAGCCTTCATCAAACTTATAAAGCTGAAGGTAATCGGTAAAAAGCTTCTTTTCTTTCTGGTACAGCTCAATTTTGGCCATGGCTGCGTTGCCGGTGACATCGATCGATTTGTACTTGCAGGTGATCTTTTCTTCCTCGGGTCTGCCGTCGGGATTATTGGCCTTGCGTTTCTCAAAGCTTTCGATCCAACTGTAGATGGGAAATTTGGTGAGCATGTCGTTGCCGTTCACACCCAACAGGTTGAAACCGGGATGAAAACCATTTTTGATATCTTCCAGTTTGCCAAGGTTTTGGAGGCCGTCTACATAAGCGGTCTGTATGACCTTCTGGATGGCTTCTTTTTCCTTTTCTGTGTCGTTTGCCCGGGCTGCAAAAACAAAAATGGCCAGGGCTAAAAAAAGTACGGTCTTTTTCATCTTTATCTATTTATAGGGTTAAGCAATCCAATGACTAAGATAATCATTCCATCCGGTTTTTCTTTCTGAACAGCACCTGTATGTACTTCGAATTCTCAGGAGGATTGAATATCTGGACCAGCTCCCAGCTTTTGTCATAAGTGTTGATGGCCTTCCTGAGTCTTTCAATCCGCGCAATGGAGCGGGTCAGATCATCTTTCCCGGCACTGAGCTCATCCTCGGCATCCCAGAGGAATGATTCTATGCGAAAGTCGTAAGATATCTTTTTGTCGCCAATTTTCAGGTACAGTTCGGCGACTTCATCTTCTTCAAATCCGGGTATGGGAACACAAATGTCTTTCATAGCATATCGCTTTAGGAGTTAAAAATCATCGACCCCGAGGCTTTTCCGACGGGGGGGAGGAGCCAGCCTACCTGCAGGACGGGTGGGTTTGGTTAGCTGAGTGAGCGAACATCGCCTCTTGTTTTCCATCAAAAAACAAGCACCGTACCAAAAAAGGTAAAACCCTGACAACCAAAGCCAAAAACAAACAACTGTCAGTAACGGACTTTCTTCCCGTGTCAAGATGATACATTGCTGTGCGGTTGCGTACGTTTTATTCATCGCGCAGGGTATGTGCCGGATTGGCATTGGCTGCTGCCACGGTCCTGCCCAAAACCGTTGCAAGGGCAATGAAAAAGGCTAAAAACAGTGAACCACCAAAAAACCACCACTCTATTGGACTGTGGTAGACAAAGTTGTCGTACCAGTTGCGGATAAAATAGTAGGCAACAGGAAAAGCAATTGCAGCTGAAAGAAGAATCCACAAAAGATATCTGCCGGCAAACATACGTACTATACGGCTGGCGGAAGCTCCCATGACCTTCCTTATTCCAATCTCTTTGATTTTACGGCTTATATGAAAGGCTGTTAAAGCGAACAGTCCCATGACAGCAATAAGCATGGCCATGAGCGTTCCGGCCACCATTAGACCGGCGTATTTCTCTTCTCTCCGGTAATAGCGCCTCTGAAGATAATTGTCCAAAAAATAATGCTGATAAGTATAAGATGGGTCATGATCCTCAAGTACCGTTTCTGCATATTTCACAACCTGCCTGGCCTGCCCGTCAGCAATCTTTATGTATACGTGGTTGATGAGATTCTGTTTCTTCCCGATATGAGCCAACACCACAGGTCCCAATTCACGGTGTAGCGACCGGTTGTGGTAATCGGCAAAAACACCGATGACGGGTCCCGAGTTTCCCCAGATATGAATTTTTTTACCCACGGCCTCTGTTAATCCCAACATCCGGGCAGCCTTTTGGTTGATCAGGAAGCCCTTGCGGTCGGTGTTCAGGCGGGGGGAAAAGGTCCGCCCTTCTGTGATCGGTATTTCATAGAAATCCGTGAAACCTGGCTGAACAAGATTGGCCCTCACCTGGAAGGATTCTTTTTCCTGTTGCCGGGCAGTACGCAGGTTGGTCCCGCTGCCACGTGTACCAGGAACAGCCATGGAAGCCGTCACATCCAGGATACTGGGATTCTTAAGCAATTCCTGACGTATGGAGGCATACTGATCCTGGATGCCGGAGGTCAGATAACCCACCACCAAAACATTTTTTTGCTGGAAGCCCAGGTCCTTGTTCTTAACATAACGCACCTGGTTTAAGATGCCGGCCAGTGAAACCATCATTATGATGGCAATAACAAACTGGAGGGACACCAACACCTGTTGAAGGCCCATTTTGTTTTTCCCCTTACTGGCAGATCCTTTCAGAACCGTCAAAGAACCCAGGCGCGACAAGTAGAAAGCAGGATAGGCCCCAGCCCCCATACCTATGAATAAGGAAAGCAAAAACCCGGCAACTATCCATCCATAATCACGTCCAAAGCTCAAATGAAGCCGGCTGTCGACCAACCGGGAAAAATCATCCACAAAAACCTCCACCAACAAGATAGACAGGATAAAAGAACCCATTGCCAGGAGCGCGGCTTCCCCTATAAACTGCTTGCGAAGATCCGCGGGACTGGCACCATGAACCTTGCGCACACCCACTTCACCGGTTCGTGTTTCTCCCCGTGCCATGGAGAGATTAACAAAATTAAAAGCGGCAATGACAAGGATAAAAAATGCAATGGCAGAGTAAATCCATATATACTGAATATCGGTAGTTTTTGCAAGGTCGGAGCTAAAACCGGAATGTAGATGAATGCGTGTCAGGGGTTGCAATTCATGGGTGAATTGGACAGAGGTTTCGCCGTATCTTTTGTCATCAATATTTTCTGTCACCCGGCATATCTTCTTCTCCAGGTTTGTGTTGACGGGCTGGTTCAGCCGAAGGTAGGTATTAAAATCATGGCCGTGTTGGCTCAGTTTCTTCTCCCCAAGCGTTCTCAGGCTCAGAAGGGCGTCGAACTGGAGATGGCTCTTAACGGGCAGATCATCCATGATGGCCACCACACGGAATTCTTCTTCATCTATTTCCAGGGTTTTGTTGACAGGATCTTCATCGCCAAATATTTCGGCAGCCGTCTGACGGGTAAGCACCGTTGTATTGGGTTCTCCAAGCGCCCCGGGGTTGCCCTCCAGTATCCTGAAGGAGAATATGTCAAAAAAGTCCCCATCCACGTAACTTTGTTGGTATCTTCCATGGTTGTTGTCCTGATAACGGATATACCGGAAATACCTGCGAAAGACCACGGTTGACGCTTCCACCTCCGGCACCTTTTCGGCAACCTGCTGGTCGACCTCATAGATGCTTTTGGGCATGGTCATTTCCTTACCCCTGCCTTCATAATGGGTGACCAACCTACCGATGCGGTCGGAGTCTTCAAAAAAACGGTCGTAAGTCATCTCATGATGGATAAAAAGAAGGAGAAGTATTACAGAAGCCAGGGCCAGGGCCATTCCAGGGATGTTGATCAGGCTGAACGATTTGTTCCTACTCAAATTTCTCAGGGAGGCTTTCATGTAGTGCTTGAACATGGAAGATTCTTTAGGTTTACGGGCAGGTTTACGGACAGGTTGAAGTTTACAGGTTAAAGATTATTCGTCCCTCAGTCTGCTGGCCGGGTTCACAGCAGCGGCCCGCAGGGTTTGCATGCTGATGGTGGCGGCAGCAATGCCCAGGGCGATCAGTCCGCCCAGCAGGAACATCCATATCTGCAGGTCGGTCCGGTAGGCAAAATTCTGCAGCCAGTCGCTCATGAAATACCAGGCGGCCGGCCAGGCCAGCACGTTGACCACCATTACCCATCGCAGGATGTCGATCAGCAACAGGCGCACCACCCGCTGGTAGGAAGCACCCATGGCCTTGCGGATGGCGATCTCACGGCTGCGCTTGACCACCGTGAAGGAACTCAGGGCGAAAAGGCCCAGGATGGCCAGGAAGATGGCCAACACCGACCCTGCCATGATCATCCTGTTGGTTTGCCGCTCCTGTTGGTGCAGCTGGGCAAAAACATCATCAATAAAGGTATACCTGAAATAATACTGCGAATCGAACTCCTGCATGACCTGTCGCACATGCTCCAGGGTAGCCGGGACATCGCGCATGTCCATCTTGATGGAAATGTTCTGAAAATATCCCGAGTAATGGGAAAGCACCATAGGCTCTATCTGATGGTGGAAAGAGCGAAAATGAAAATCACGCATCACACCAATGACTTTCCCTTTTTGCTGAAAAACCTCTATCCGTTTGCCGATGGGATCGCTCAGTGCCAGCTTATCAACGGCCTGTTGGTTGAGAACAAAGCCGGTGCTGTCGCTGGCCAGCTCTTTGCGGAAATGCCTGCCTTCAACCATCTCAATGCCGTAGGTCTCCACATAATGATCCTGCACACGGTTTTCCTGTATGACGATGGACTCGGAAGAGGGATCCTCGGCCTTCCTGGCTGTCTGCACTGCACGGTCGGCACCCGGGTAACTTACCGAGGCGGTGACCGACCGGATGGAGGGATGTTTCATAAGCTCATCCCTTACGGACTGGTAGCTGCCACGGATGTCGCCTGTTACGTCCTGTACCACAAGAATATTATCCTTGTTCACACCCAGGTCTTTGTTGTTCAAATAGTTGATCTGGCTGCGCAGGATGATCAGCGAGGTGATCAGGAAAATGGCGATGCCAAACTGCACCACTACGAGACCAATCTGCAGGGTCCTGTTGCGGGAGCCGCGGCTTCCTGTACGGCTGAAAATTCTCACCGGGTCGAACCGAGAGAGGAACAAAGCCGGATAAGAACCGGCCAGCAACCCGACAACAACAGCAAATCCAAGCAAACCTAGAATAAGTGCAGGATTCAACCAGTCGATGACCAGCTCGCTGCCCAGCAGGTTGCCCAGGGGGCCGGCCAGCCAGTTGACCAGCAGCAGTGAGATAAGAAGAGACACAAAAACCACCACAAAGGATTCCAGCAGGTGTTGGGCGATCAGTGATTTTCGGCGGGCTCCCAGCACCTTGCGCATGCCCATCTCGCGCGAGCGGTACTCACCGTGGGCGGTGACCAGGTTAACGAAATTGACGATGGCAATGACCAGGATGAAGGCGGCCAGGAAGGAAAATATATAAATGGTGTTGATGTCGCCCTGGGGGTCAATCTCAAAATTGTAACCTGAATACAGGTGGATGCGGGTCAATGGCTGAACCCGGGTCTGCACATCGAAGGCTCCCTCCGATCCAATCTCCTGCATCATGCTGGTGCCAATGCTGTTGGCCAGGCTCCTGACTTCCTCTGCCCATTCTCCTTCCGGTGCACCGGGTTTCACACGGAAATAGGTAAAAAAATCCCAGCCATGTTGCTGCATAAAACGCTCCGGATGCTCCATGGTGTAGAAGGAGGTGAGCATGTCGAAGTCGAAGTGGGAGTTGGCAGGTATCTCTTCCAGGACGGCCCCAACCGTATAGCGCTCCGTTTTTCTTCTTATCTCCTTACCAATGACCTCGTCGCTGCCAAAATAGCGGTTGGCCAGGGAACGGGTGATCACCACCTCTCCGGGGGTTTTCAGTGCAGATGCCCCGTCGCCCCGGTGAACCTTAAAAGAAAAAACATCGAAGAAGGAAGAATCTGTATACATCAGCTCGATGTTGGGATACATATTCTCTTTCCGGTCGATCAGGGTCACCTCATCTTCATAGAGCTTGTTGGTTTCCACGACTTGTGGTATCTCCCTTTTCATAGCTCCCGATACCTTGGCCAGGGTGCGCGGTACTACCATGGACTTACCCCCCGGCCGGTCCACATGCGAGACAATGCGATAAATCTGTTCATGCCCCTGGTGAAACTTATCGTAACTCAATTCATAACGAATGTAGAGGAACAGCAGGATGGAGGCGGCCAACCCAATAGCCAGACCGGTGATGTTGATGATGGTATAAAATCGGTATTTCTTAAGATGTCGTATGGCGGACTTTAGATAATTGCTGAACATAAACATCTTGTTTAAAATATTTCTTTTTCAAGTAACGTGCCAGATAATGCAATTGTTTAAAAAACAGACCATTAAACTTAAATGCACCATCCATTTGCCCTCCAAATGTGTACGGTATCACAACGGTTTGTGTCCGGCAACGAACAAGGCAGACCGTAATCGTACATTGCTCTCTATACGCACTCTGCAACATTTAAGATCGGATATCTTTATCCTCAGTGCATGGCCCCTTTCCGGCCCCTGGCCTGGCTTCGGCAAAATTACCCGCCCATGCGGGGTGGAACCACCTGTGTATAATTTACCGGATTTTGTTAACAAACCCTGAGTCCATTGAGGGGATGGGACCAAAAATTTTAAGAAATTTGAGAAAAGGTCCCAATTATGGAATTTATAGCCGATCTTCACATACACTCCCATTTTTCCATGGCCACCAGCAAACAGCTGCGGCCGGAATACCTGGATTACTGGGCCCGCATCAAGGGCATCAAAGTAGTGGGAACGGGTGATTTTACCCACCCCGGATGGCTCAAGGAGATGAAAGAAAAACTGGAACCCGACGGTTCAGGTCTTTTCCGGCTCAGGGAAGACTACAAGCTGCCCAACATCATCCGGGAGAAACCAGAAAATGCTGTTCGCTTTCTGCTCACCGCCGAGATCAGCAACATCTATAAAAAAAACGGGCAGGTTCGCAAAGTACATAGCGTTTTGATGGCGCCCGACTTTGCAACGGCCGAAAGAATACAACAGCGGCTTGCCTCCATGAATTTTAATATCACCTCCGACGGACGCCCCATCCTGGGCCTGGATGTGCGCGACCTGCTGGAGATGACCCTGGAGGCCAACGAAGACAATTTCTTTATACCCGCACACATCTGGACACCCTGGTTTTCGGTGTTTGGCTCCAAGTCGGGCTTCGACAGCATGGAGGAATGTTTTGACGACCTCACCGGACACATCCATACTGTAGAGACAGGTCTCTCCACCGATCCGCCCCTGAACTGGATGTGCAGCTTCCTGGACCGATACACCCTGGTCTCCAACTCCGATGCCCACTCACCGGAAAAACTGGGAAGGAATGCCAATTTGTTCAGGACAGAACCCAGCTATCATGGAATCGTGGATGCCATGAAAACGGGCGACCCGGAAAAATTTGGCGGTACCTTCGACATGTTTCCCCAGGAAGGCAAATACCATTACGACGGGCACCGCAAATGCGGAATAAGATGGGATCCGGCAGAAACGCTGAAACACCGGGGCATCTGTCCCGTATGTGGCAAAAAGATCACGGTAGGTGTTGTCAACCGTATTGTCAGGCTCTCCGACCGCGAGGACATCTTTGAAAAAGACCACCGCCTGCCTTACTACAGCATCATCCCCCTCAAAGAGATGCTCTCAGAGATCGAGGGCGTAGGCGAAAAATCCAAAAAGATCTCCCGTCAGTATGAACAACTGATCCGCAAAGCCGGCAGTGAATTCAACATCCTGCACTACCTCACACCCGATGAGGTAAGTCATGCCGGAGGGGAAGTGCTGGCCGAGGCCATCAGGCGTATGCGCAACAACGAGGTGATCATACATGAGGGGTTCGACGGCCAGTACGGAGAGATCAAAGTTTTCCAGCCCGGCGAGCTCCGGTTTGTCGGAAGCCAGGAATCGCTTTTCAACGCCTCGGCATCTTTTAACAGACCCGCCAAAAGACAACTGATCAATTTCGACCTGGCTGAATACAAGAGACTGGAAAACTCCAGCCAGGTTTTCGATCAGGCTGCTGAAGATCCTGCCCGTTATGGCGCAGATGAGCAGGGTCCGCTGAAGGACTTAAACCCGGAGCAGAAACAGGCAGCTGCCCATTTTGAAGGGCCAGCCGCTGTTGTAGCCGGACCGGGCACCGGGAAAACACGGGTCTTGACCCGCCGCATGGCCTACCTGGTTGACGACAAGGGCATCGACCCCTCCCACATCCTGGCCATCACCTTTACCAACAAGGCTGCCGGAGAGATGAAAGAGCGATCTCGCCGGCTGATCAGCAGCAGCGATCAAGCCAGCCAGATGACGGTGGTCACTTTCCACGCCTTCGGATACGTTTTCCTGCACGAGCACCCGGGGGAAGCCGGGCGAACAGCAAGCTTTTCGGTAATCGACGGGCAGGAGCAGCAGGAGTTGATCAGGGAACTCTTTGGTGTCGGCTCCCGGGAGGCCGGCTCAATGGCCACAAGCTTCAGCCGCATCAAACATATGGAGGAAGCCCCGGAAAGCATAGAACCGGAAGACAAGGCACCGACAAACAGAATCCCGCAGAACAAAGACCAGGAAAACCAAACAGCCGATAAAAACGAGAAAAAAAGATACAACGCAGATAAAGGGTCTGCCAGCGAAGTGGATGAGAAGACCCGCCAGGCGTTTGATGAGTATGAAAAGCAGCTGAGAGACCGCGATCTTTTTGACCTCGATGATTTGATCTTCCAGACGGTAAGGGTGATGGAAAACAACCCAACCCTACGCCAACAAGCCGTCAGCCGGTATCCGTGGATACTGGTCGACGAGTTTCAGGACATCAACCCCATGCAATACCGCCTGCTCAGGCTCCTTAGCCAGGACAACCAAACACCCAACCTTTTTGTCATTGGCGATCCCAACCAGGCCATATATGGTTTCCGCGGATCCAGCACCCGCTTCATCTCACGCTTTATTGAGGATCATCCGGGAGCATCACAATACACCCTGCATACCAGCTACCGCTGCCCGCAAAACATCCTGAGGGCATCAGGCAATGTGCTCCATCAAAAAGGACTGGAAGGTCTCAGCGAAGGTGTAAAGATTAAAATTGCACCGCAGCAGACCGGTAAGAGCGAGGCCGAATACATTGCCCGGACCATCGAGTCGCTGAGCGGCGGCTTGCGTTTCTTCTCCATGGACAGCGGGATAACCGGCGGAGAGGGCGATAAAAAGATAGGCAGCCTCTCCGATTTCGCCATCCTGTGTCGCACAAAGGCACAAATGCGGGACATCGGCAAAGCACTTCGCGACCATACCATCCCCTATCAGTCCGCTGTTGATGAGTCGTTTTTCAACCACCCCCTCGTACAGAACGTACGGCGCATCATCGAATACCTGGAAAATCCGGACAACCGGCATCTCAAAGCCACCCTATCCAACATCATTTCTCCTGCCAAACCGCCGGAAAACATCCTTGATGAACTAAAGCAACATGAAGACCTGAAAACCAGGGTTCACATGACCCTGGAGTTGCTCGCCGGCAATAACGGAAGCGATGACCAGGCTGAGATAAGCCAGAAAATAAAAGACCTGACCCCGTCCTTTGAACAGGCTGCAGATGATTTCATCCGTTATCTCAAACTGGGGGCACCCGGAGATGCTTACCAGGACAACACCGAGAAGGTGACGCTCATGACCCTGCACGCATCCAAGGGACTGGAATTTAAGTGTGTCTTCATTGCCGGTGTCGAAGACGGACTCATCCCCTATTCCCTGTTTAAAAACCAGCAAAGCGACCGTGAAGAGGAAAGACGCCTGCTCTATGTGGGCATGACACGCGCATCCTCCTACCTCTACCTCACCCATGCCAGGAAACGCAGCATCATGGGGCAGGAGAAAGATATGACCAGGAGCCCATTCCTGGACCAGATCGAGAAAGAGCTGACCGAAGTGGCGGAAAACACTTACCAGAAAAAGAAACAGGACGATTCCCAGCTGAAGCTTTTTTAGATCTTTGCTCCTATTAATGGGGTAAATTCATCATTTTAATAGCAGGAACCTTTTTAAAGTACGTAGGTTGAATGATGGAAATGTTTTTATCCTTCCGTAGGTAAGCCTCTCAATGGATCAATTTCCTGTCGCCCAATTTCAGATATGCTTTAATAGTGATGCCTACCATAACAACAGAATTCAATGGGAGGCAATTTTTTCCCGAAAATGAAAATCGGGGGCTTTTTTCAACAATAATTCCCGTGAATGTTCTATTTTTATGCTAACATGCGATTTTTTTACACAAAGGTCATGTTATACTGATATAGGTTGATTTCCCATCATAACAAGGGATAAAGATTTCATGGAGACAAAAGATCAAACCGGCCGCAGGGTAAACATCCCTGAAAATCCCCAGCGCATTCTCTCTCTGGTACCCTCCATCACGGAGTTGCTTTTTGACCTGGGACTGGATGAGCGGATGGTGGGGCGTACGCGTTTTTGTATTTATCCTTCAGAGCGTGTGAAACGCGTTCCCGTTATTGGTGGGGTTATGGGCCTGAACACCCATGAAATAGACAAGATTGCCCCGGACCTGATCCTGGCCTCGCGTGAGGAAAATGCCCGCAACGAAGTGATGGACCTTGCCAGGCGGCATCCGGCATGGGTGAGCGATGTACACAACCTGGATGATGCCCTGCAGATGATCCAATCCATTGGTGAGATATGTGGCGTGAGCGAAAAGGCAACCGAAATAAAAACCAACATTGAAGAGGCCTTCCACCAGCTTGACCACATACCCCCCGACATTGTCCGGGCGGTGTATTTGGTATGGAAAGACCCCCTTTACACGGTCAACCGCAACACTTTCATACACGAGATGATGGCCCGCTGTGGCATAGAGAATGTCTTTGCCGACAAGGAGGATTCTTACCCCATCATCCGGGAGAAAGAGATACGCGAGCGCAAACCCGATTTCATCCTGTTGCCCAATGAACCTTACAATTTCCAGGAGCACCACCGGCGCAAATTCTCGGAATCCTTTCCCCGGTCTGAAGTCAAAAGGGTGGAGGGAGAATACTTCACCTGGTATGGTTCACATTTGCTGAATGCTCCTTCTTATTTCAAACAATTGTTTTAAGTTTGTCCCTTAAACTGCACAAAAAAGCTTGACATGAAAAGAGCTGTCTTCCCCGGGTCGTTCGACCCCTTCACCATAGGCCATGAATCCATTGTCCGTCGGGCCGTCCCTCTCTTTGATGAGATCATCATCGCAGTAGGTTACAACGTCAACAAGAAAGGCTATTTCCCCCTGGAGAAAAGGAAAGAGTGGATCAGGTCGGTATTTCATGATGAACCCAAAATACGGGTGGACCATTTCGAGGGCTTGACCATCAACTACTGCAAAAAGATGAAGGCCGGTTATCTCCTCAGGGGCTTGAGAACTTCCGCAGACTTTGAATACGAGCGGGCCATTGCCCAGGTCAACAAAGCCATGCACGAAGGCATTGAAACCGTCTTCCTGCTGACCATGCCTGAGCACACACCAGTCACCTCGACCATCGTGCGCGACATCATCCGCAACGGGGGCGACGCAAGCAAATTTTTACCAGAAGGAATGGACATCCATGAAAACCCGCAGCCGTAAACACATCCTATCCCTCACCCTTCTCCTGGCAGCATTGATGCTGAAGGGAACGCCGGCCGGGAGTCAGAACCCTGTAACAGTCCGGGGACAGGCTCCCTCCTATGCCGGCGGTGAGATCACCTTTTACCGGTACACCGATTACATCACAAGGGACACGACCCACCTGGCCCACAGCACTTTTGACTCGACGGGACACTTCTCCTGCCGCTTCCAGGTGGAACACACGGGGAAGGTTTTCACCAACCTGGGATCTTACCAGGGCTATTTTTTCGCTGAGCCGGGAAAAGACTATGAGCTGGCCCTGCCCGAAAAAAAGGAAAAGACCCAGGCACAAAAGCTCAACCCCTTTTTTGAAGGCATCCCTGTCCACCTGGGCATTGAAAGAGGGGAGCGGCATAAGCTGAATTTTAAGATCTACCGCTTTTCATCGGCTTATGAAGATGTGGTGAACAAGAACCTTGAAAACATCAGGGGACTGTCACGCCGCCGCGATTCTGTCCTGCTCCACCTGGATACAGTAGTCACAGCCAACCACCCCTTCTTCAATAATTATAAGCAATACACCCTGGCCGGACTGATGCTGCCCCTGGGAAGGGCACCGGAAAACATCAAGAAAGAATATTTTGCCAGCCGGCCGGTTATGTACAACAACCCGGCCTATATGGAGACTTTCTCCACCCTGTATGACGGTTACCTGATGGACCTTTTCTCCGACCATGGTAACCGTCTGTACTGGATCATCAACGGTTTGGGCAGCTATTCAAAGCTCGACTCCCTGTGCCGGAAAGATACCTTGCTGGCCAAAAATGACAGCCTCAGGGAACTGGTGGCGATCAACGCCCTGAATGAGGCATACCATGATGAGCGTTTCTCCAGGAAAGCCGTCCGGGACATGCTCAAAACACTTGCATCAGAAAGCAATATTGGCGAACATAAGCAAATGGCCAGGCGCATGTACCGGCGAGAACATGTGCTGGCGGCCGGCAAACCAGCACCATCCTTCTGTTTGTATGATGCCGACAGCAACAGGGTATGTCTGGACGATTACCGGGACCAGTACATCTACCTGGGGTTCTGTACATCCAAAAATTACAGTTGCATCCGGGACTATAAGCTGCTGGAAAACTTACAGGAGAAACACCGCCGGCACTTCCGCATCATCATCATTTCCTCCAACAGCTTCAAGAGCATGAGGCGGTATGTGCAGCATCACGATTATTCCTTCACCTTCCTGCATGATGGGGGCAATGACAAGCTGCTCAGGGAATACCGGGTGAAAAACATGCCGGCCTATTATTTCATTGAGCCCGGCGGCAAACTTTCTATAGCTCCCGCTCCACCACCATCAGAAAACATCGAGGAGAGAATATACAGAAAGATGAAGGCCAATGGCGACTTATAGTATGCTGCCTGCCTTGAGCACTTCCACAATGGACGAATAGGTGTTTCCCACAACCTGGTCCATCCCGGATGCCGGCATCCACTGGGCCGTGACAATGTCTTCATGGGTCTGGGGTTCAAGCTTCTCATCTCCGCTGTAATCCATGCGATACCAGTAGGTCTTCTTCAGTATCATCACCCCGTCCAGAGTATAGGAATGATAGGTTGTGTGAAGCAGCTTGCCCGGGCTTGGCGATGTGATGCCGCACTCCTCCTCCACTTCCCTTACCGCTGTGGTCACAGGGTCCTCCCCCGGCTCCATCTTGCCTTTGGGCAAATCCCACTTGCCGCGCCGGTGTATGACCAGCACCCGGGCCTCCTGATCAAACACCAGGCCCCCGGCAGCTTCCATCTCCCTGAAAAAAGAACGGAAAGCATTGAAAGCCACCTCCACGTCGTGATGGATGATAAAAACATTGCGTATCTCCCGGACATTGCGAAACAACTCCAACACATAAGCCAGCTGTATGTCGTTCAGATACCTGACGAACAAACCGTTATAAGAATGATAATATTTCTCGAATTCATCGGTGAAGAATACCGTCCGGCTGTCAAAAAAAACTTTATACATTTGTAGCATGGAAAAAATCAATCAACAAATTGCATCGCAACTGCTACAAATTAACGCAATTAAATTCAATCCTGCAAATCCTTTTCAATGGTCTTCGGGCTGGAAATCGCCCATATATTGTGACAACAGAAAGACCCTCTCCCATCCTGCCCTGCGCAGCCAGATAAAAAATGCCCTGGCATCTACAATCCAGCAGCAATACGGGTTGCCTGATGTTATAGCTGGTGTGGCCACAGGGGCCATTGCCATCGGGATCCTGACGGCACAGGCCCTGGACCTGCCTTTTGTTTATGTTCGTTCTTCACGCAAAAAGCACGGACTGCAAAACACCATCGAAGGAAGCCTGGAGCGCAACCAGCGGGTGGTGGTGGTGGAGGACCTGGTCTCAACCGGGCAAAGCAGCCTGCAGGCCGTCGACGCCCTACGCGAACAGGGAGCCACGGTTCTGGGTATGGTGGCCATCTTTACCTACGGCTTCGACCTGGCCCGCCGCAGCTTTGAAGAGAAGGACTGCCCGCTCCACACCCTTTCCGACTACAACAGCCTGGTGGAAATAGCCCTGGCAGAGGGTTACCTGAAAGAAGAAAACAGGCCCTACCTGGAACAGTGGCGGCAACATCCTGACAAATGGGGGCAGTCATGAGCAAGGTGGTCAGCAAAATAAGGGCCGTCCAACACGATGAGGACAAAGTCTACGCTTTTCTTTCTGATTTCAGAAACCTCGACGAGCTGGTCCCGGCCGACAAGATCCGAAACTGGGAGTCATCAGAGGACAAATGTCGCTTTGACATACCGGGGTTTGGCTCACTGGGCATGCAGGTCGTGGAAAAGGAACCATATAAACTGGTGAAGTTGGCCAACACAGGGTCAGCCTCCTTTTCCTTCACCCTGTGGATACAGATCAAACAGGTGAACCCTGCCGACTCCCGCGTTCGGCTTACCGCCCGCGCCGAGATGAATGCCATGATGAAAGCCATGGTACAAAAACACCTGCAAAAAGGCCTCGACGCCATGGTTGACAAACTGGCAGAATATCTCAACAGCCGGTCGGATATCTGAGCGGATCCAACCTTGATGGGGCTATAAATCCTGTTTTATCATAATTCATGCTTTCCGGCGGCCGTGGCTTCAGAGCATGAATTCCACCTCCTTGAAATTGTATTCCAGGGTCTTGCCGCTCTCATTCTCCAGGATGAGTTGTCCGTAATCGGAAACACCCACAATCTTGGCACGGAAGGTCTGGTCTCCACTCTGGTACCACGACATGGTGTTCAGACGGAAAAGGTGTTGGTGGTAATCCCTGTTGATGCGGTCAACCTTTCCCTGAGAGAGCATCCGGTAGCGCCTGTCAAGATGCGCACACACCTTGCGCAATTCCCGCTTCAGGTGAAGCCTTTTTTCCACCATTTGCCTGATAGAAACAGGATTGGGTATGTCACCGGGAAAATGGTCCTCGTTCAGGTTCAAACCAATTCCCACAATGCTGTCCTTCAAGACCGAACCCACCAGGTCGTTCTCTATCAAAATGCCGGCAATCTTACGGTCCTCCACATAAATGTCGTTGGGCCACTTGATGCTCACATCCGAGATGTAATCGGAGAGGTAATCAAAAAGGCCCAGGCTGATGGTCTTGGAGATTAAGAACTGCTGGTTGGCAGCAACAAAATCGGGATAAAGGATCACCGTAAAGAGAAGATTCTTTCCCCTCCCGCTGTACCATGTACTGCTTCCGTAGCCACGGCCTTTCTTCTGTTCGCCTGCAACAATCACCAGACCCTCCTCAGGAAGGTCGCCCTCAAGCATATCCTTCGCATAATCATTCGTGCTGTCTGTGGTGAGCAATGACACCAATTGACTCCCTATGATTCTATCTTTCATAACCTTTCAACAGCATATGTGGGACCCGTCCCGCTTCAGCCGGATAAGTCCCATGTGGCCGATAAATCAATCAAAATATTATCAAACAAAACAAAAGTAATTATTTTGCACCGATAAAATAAATTGCGACATTTTTTCATTATAATTGTTAAGGTACAATATTTGACTGGTAGAAAACCACAAGGCACATATGCATCTTTCTAAGATGATGATTCATAAAAATTTGATTAATTTTGTAAAAAAATTTGAATGATAAAAGGCAAGCAAGAAGACATCACAGCGGAACAATTGTTGGACAAAATTATAAAAGGAATACAGGATAAAAAAGGAAGAGACCTGGTAACGTTAAAACTCAGCGAAATCGAAAACTCTATATGCGATTATTTTGTTATATGTCATGGTACCTCCAGTACGCATGTAGATGCCATTGCCGATTCGGTAGAGGAACATGTCAAAAAATCACTCAATGAAAAGCCTTACAGCAAGGAGGGGATGGAAAATCTTACCTGGGTATTGATGGATTATGCCAGCATCATCATACACATTTTCCAGAAGGAATACAGGGATTTCTACAACCTGGAGGACTTGTGGGCAGATGCCCCCATGACAACGTATCAGGAGGACCAATAAACTAACCACGGAGGAATTTTTAGCATGACCAATAACAATCAGAACCAAGATAGAGAGAACAACCAGGGATCCAATAACAACAACGACAAAAAACCCTTTCCCAAGTTCAACATATACTGGGTATACGCTTTGATCGCCATTTTCTTTATTGCCCTGAACTTCATGAACCTGGGAGGCAGTCCCAAGGAGATCACCTGGCAGGAATTTCAGCGAAACATGCTGAAAAACAACGATGTTGCAAAGATCGTTGTCATCAACAAGCAGAAGGCGGAGGTGTATTTGAAGGAGGAGGCTCTGAATGCCGACCAGTACAGCGATCTGTTCAAAGATGGCATGTTCTCTGTTCCCAAGGAGGGCCCGCATTACTTTTTCACCATCGGATCCATCGAGATGTTCGAGCAGCGCCTGTCAGATGTTCAGGACGGCATGCCGGATGGCGAATATATTGAAGTCAAATACGAGACCCGCAAGGATATCCTGGGTGAGGTGCTCACCTGGCTGCTGCCCATCTTCATCCTGGTGGCCATCTGGCTCTTCATTTTCAGGAGAATCGCCCGCGGCTCCGGAGGAGGCGGCGGCGGTAACATATTCAATGTGGGCAAGTCGAAAGCCGTACTTTTCGACAAGGAGTCGAACGTAAAGATTGATTTCTCCGATGTGGCCGGACTCGATGAGGCCAAGGTGGAGGTGCGCGAAGTAGTGGAATTTCTTAAAAATCCCAAGAAGTACACCGAACTGGGGGGTAAGATCCCCAAGGGCGTGTTGCTGGTGGGACCACCAGGCACAGGCAAAACCCTGATGGCCAAAGCGGTGGCCGGCGAAGCCAGCGTGCCTTTCTTCTCCATCTCAGGGTCCGACTTTGTTGAGATGTTTGTCGGTGTCGGTGCCTCACGGGTGCGCGACCTTTTTAAGCAGGCCAAAGAAAAAGCCCCCTGCATCATCTTCATCGACGAGATAGACGCCATTGGCCGGGCACGGGGCAAAAACCCCAGTATGGGAGCCAACGACGAGAGGGAAAACACCCTGAACCAGCTCCTGGCCGAGATGGACGGGTTCAGCAACAACATAGGCATCATCATCATCGCCGCCACCAACAGGGCCGACATGCTCGACAAGGCACTGCTGCGTGCCGGCCGTTTCGACCGCCAGGTTCATGTGGACCTGCCCGACCTGAACGAACGCAAACAAATCTTCAAGGTCCACCTCAAACCCCTGAAGATAGATAAAGACCTGGACATCGAGTTTCTGGCCAAACAGACCCCCGGCTTTTCCGGAGCCGATCTTGCCAATGTCTCCAACGAAGCAGCCCTGATTGCTGCCCGGAAAGACAAGAAAGTCGTGGAGAAAGAAGATTTTCTCGATGCCATAGACCGGATCATAGCCGGTCTGGAGCGCAGAAACAAGCTGATCACCAGCTCCGAAAAAAGGGCCATTGCCTTTCATGAATGTGGCCACGCCATTGTCAGCTGGATGCTCAAACATGCCAGCCCCCTGGTGAAAGTCACCATCGTGCCCCGCGGCAAAGCACTTGGTTCGGCCTGGTACCTGCCTGAGGAACGCAACCTGACCACCACCGACCAGATGCTTGATGAGATGAGTGCCGCCCTGGGTGGCAGGGCTGCCGAGCAACTGATATTCGACAAAATATCCACCGGTGCCCTCAACGACCTGGAGAAGGTTACCAAACAGGCCTATGCCATGGTGGCCTATTTCGGCATGAGCGAAAAAGTGGGCAACCTGAGTTTTTATGATTCCACCGGTCAGCGTGATTTCACCTTTACCAAGCCCTACAGCGAAAAAACAGCAGAGCTGATCGACCAGGAAGTGCAACAGCTGGTGGACCAGGCCTATGAACGGGCATACAACATCCTGAGCAAATACCAGGAGCAGCTCAAGCAGCTGGCCGAACTGCTCCTGGAAAAAGAGATCATCTTCACCGAAGATCTCGAGCGGATACTGGGCAAGCGGGAGATCGACGACGAGAAGAAACAAAAGATCCTCGACGAAGGCAAAAAGGTGCAAAAGATCCACGAAGACAGTGAAAAGAAAAGCAAAGAGGAGGAGGAGAAAGAAAGCCGTGGCAAAGAGCAGAACCAGGAGAAAGAAGATACACAAAGCAAGGATGACGGAGAGTCCAGCCAAAAAGAAAAAGAGGCCGGTGGCCCGACACAACAGGCCGGGAAGGAGGAGGACAGGGACCCTCATCAAGAGAATAAGGGCAACACCCAACAAACCGAATCCGGCCGGGAGGAAGATTCCCGGAACAAGTTCTCCGGCAACAACCGACCTTCGTCTGACAAAGACCAAGAGTGATTCTCCTAAAGATGCTCCAAAGTTATTATATGAGCAATTTCTGGAAACGCACCATCTCAGGAATCCTTTTCGTGGCAGTGATATTATGGGCCCTATGGGCAGGGCCCATTTCTTTTTCCCTCCTGTTTGCAGCAATCACAGCCCTTACCCTTCATGAATTTCTGAATCTTTGCGGAATATCCCCCAAAAGCCCTTTAAGGCCCATTGCCATTGCCGCCGGTGTGGTGGTATTTATTTTCCATTTCCTTTTGGCCGGAAATTTCATTGAATTCCATCAGCTGATCGGGCTACTGGCCCTCCCATTCATCCTGACGGCTGTGGCTACCTTTGCCAGGTCACACCAACCGGTCAGCGACCTGGTATATGCCCTGGCCGCACTGATCTATCCCGCCACCTTCATGGGAGCAATCAACTACCTGGTATACCAACCACCCGAAGCCACCGCTTTCAACAGCATGCTGGTGATCGGCATCTTCCTGCTCATATGGAGCTATGACACTTTTGCCTACTTAACAGGTAAATGGCTTGGCAGACACAAACTGATGCCCCGTCTTTCGCCCGGTAAAAGTTGGGAAGGATCGGCTGGTGGGCTTATGATGAGCCTTTTGGTGGCCCTGCTCCTTCATCTCTGGATTGGCCGGCTGGACCTTCTCAGCTGGCTGCTCGTCTCCGTCATTGCAGCTGTCGCAGGCACGGTGGGCGACCTGTTTGAATCCATGTTGAAGCGTTCGGCCAACGTCAAGGATTCAGGCTCGCTGATACCCGGACACGGGGGCATGCTCGACCGCCTGGATGCTGCCCTTTTTGTCTTTCCCGCCATCCTGCTCTATCTTCAGATCGCCAGCCTTTAAAGCTCTGTCAAGGCTGCGCTTGGGGGACAACTGCCTGCCCATGAGATACATCCCCCAGGCCAATGGAAAAGGCATTAAAATTGTCTTAAATATAAAATACGCTTCACCAGTGATTCGTTTTTTGGTTACCTTTGTAATCAAACACATCATTAATGCATATACACAAAGAAGGATATCCTGTCATCAGATGGTTCCTGCTGGGGCTGATCGGGTTGAACCTTTTGGTTTACCTCCTTTCGGTGAAGCCGGCTTACAGCATCACCATTGGCTCCCTGTCGCTGGTGCTGCTTTTCCTGGTGGTCAGGTTTTTCCGCGTACCCCATCGTACACCTGTCACGGATGATTCTTCTGTTATAAGTCCTGCCGACGGCAAAATTGTGGCCATCGAGGAAACTACAGAAGATGAATATTTTAAATGTAAGATGATCCAGATCTCCATCTTCATGTCGATTTGGAACGTGCATGTCAACTGGAACCCCATTGGGGGTTCGGTTGAATACCACAAGCACCATCCTGGCAAATACCTGATAGCCAAACACCCCAAATCGTCTCTTCTGAATGAACGCTCCTCCACCGCAATCAGGAAAAACGACACCCAGGCCGTCATAGTGCGCCAGATTGCAGGAGCTGTGGCCCGTCGGATCATAAGCTACACCAATCCTGTACCTGAAGTGGAGCAGGGTTCCCAGCTGGGCATCATAAAGTTTGGATCGCGCGTGGACATCTTCCTGCCGGTGGATGTAAAGATCAAAGTCAATCTTAAAGACAAAGTCAAAGGCCAAAAGAGCATCCTGGCCGCCTGGTAAGGCAGGCCCATAACCTTGTGCTGTAACCCTCCCTTGCGGCCCTAAGCTTTACTCATGAATGTACCCATCCTGCCGGGGCAACCCCTACCTGCTGTGGGCATGCCCGACAAAAAGATTCTATTGCCCTCCCGTGTTATTTAAAATAATTGTTGATGAACACCGCCTTCAGTTTGCTTTCATCGAAGACAAACACCCCCTGGCGCTTATCGTTTTGAATGGTTACCGTATCCCTGAAATTGCTGGGGAAGTCGGAAATCCTTTCCTCCAGTTCTATCCGTGAGATGCCCACCCGTATACAGTGTCGCAGTTCCACCGATTCATCGGCTATCTTGGAGGTCAAAAACGACTGGTCGCCTGCAGCCGTTTTATAAAACACCAGGCTGGTATGGCGGTTGTGAAAACGATAAATGGTATCCTTGCTATGTCCCCCTTCGTCAACTTTCCGTAAAAAGCGGGTTAACTTCAGACGCTCGCCATAGACCTTTCGGACCGGGTCGATCTTCAAATCCACATAAAAGGGCCGCTCCAGAAATTCCTCCGAGGTAAGCGGGGTGCAGGGCTCCTGGTGTTGACTCAGCTGTTGGCTTGCACAGCCAAAAAGCAAAACCATCAAAACAGGCAGGATGTATCTGGGCGAAATGTCAAGCATGGTTCAAAGATAAACAGAATCTTTCGTTTGTTATAGCAGAATGAATTGTTCAAGGGTTCAGATCCCTGTTTTGGGGATCTATCGGCAACATAGAACCGTTGACAACCTTCCTTGTAGGTCCCTGCTGCCCCTTGGCGGAATCTAAAGAAAGAAGAGTGCCACCCCGCCAAAAGCAATGAAAGCACCAATGATTTCAATCACATTGATTTTCTCCTTGAAGAAGAACACGGCAGGGGGTATGATCAGCACCGGCACCAGGGCCATCAATGTCGACGCAATGCCTGTCAGGGTATGTTGCACCGCAAGCAGGGAAAAAGACACTCCCAGGAAAGGCCCAAAAAATGCCCCGACCGTCACACGCTTCATGGCCTTGCGGTTACTCAAGGCTGTAAAGACACGGTTCCAACGGCGAAGAATAAAAAACAGTACGGTGAAACCAACGGTTCCGGCCAACACACGGATCTGGGTGGCGGCAAAAGCATCGTAATCCTGCATGCCATATTTGCTGAGCACCAACCCTGTGGCCTGCCCCACAGCCCCGCCAAAAGCCATGATGATGCCCACCACATGGTAGGAAAAATTAACCTTCAGTCGTTTTTTCTTTTTGGGCTGAACATGCAGGGGGTCGGCAATCACCCTGGAAGGATTGGGATTGCGGTTTTTACGCTGGGTGATCACCAGGATGATGCCTGTCAGGGTAATGGCCATGCCGGCTATGTTCTCCAGCGAAAGCCGCTCATCCATAATGATCCAGCCTATCAGGCCGGTGATGGGTGGTACAAAAGACATGATAAGCGAAGAGATGCGGGCTCCTATCCGGACATAGGCTTCAAAGAGAAAAAGATCGCCAAGTGAAAAGCCGATCAATCCCGAGATGATCAGCCATTTCCACTGATGGAGGCTCGCATCCAGGGGGAAAAACATGGAACGGGTGATCCAGGTATATATCCCCAGGAAAAAGATGGCCATGAAAAGTCGTATGAGGTTGACACTTAATGACCCTACTTTTTTCCCGGCCGATTCAAAGGCCATGGCCGTGGTGGCCCAGCAAAAAGCAGCCAGTAAACCCGCTATTTCTCCAAAATATGATTCCATGTGCTATGTTTTTTTCTTTCTGCTTCTAAATAAAACCTGGTAGAGAAAATCCGTGCAAAGAAATAAAAAGACAGGTTCGTTGGATAGATGCCAGCAAAAAAAGTTTAAACCCATGGAATTTTCAATGACACCCCATGCTTTCCACCCAGCCCCAAAGTGTCCCATAGCGGGCCATCCCACACATTATCAACCTTCCTTTCGGCCATTGGATTGACCCCCCGTTAAAAAAATCAACACAAAAATTTGAGATAATAAATGGCTATTTTATATATTTACGTGAACAAATCTACAGGGAATGGGCCAAAATAAAGTTTTCCTTCTTCTTTTTCTGATTCTTTGCGCATTCGTCAGGCCATCTTTAGCCCAGTACGATGGCATAACATTCAAGGACAGTGTTTATGCGGCCACCCGGACCCATTACTTCATCCCCGAGATCATCTCCGGAAACGACACCATGCGTGTGAGCGATCCGGATGCTTTCACCCAGGTCGAATGGCGGGAAGACACCAACCCCATCGATCCCGACTCCTCCACGCAACGTGGTTACCTGGTTTACCGCCATGAATTTGAAAATACCGGAAACTTCGAAATCACTCTGGATATGGTGGATACCTCAGGGCTCTCCTATTTTGCATCCAAAAATGTTCTTGTCAGCGACCAGATAGAAGTCCCCAACGTCTTTTCGCCCGATGATGACGGCATCAACGACATTTTCCTTGTCAAATCCGGGGGCAACAGCCAGCTCAACCTAAGGATCTACACCCGTAACGGAGATCTGATCCACGAAAAGATTGGCGAGGTGGTGTACTGGGACGGCAAACTGGCCTCGGGCAATTACGCCAGGCAAGGGGTTTATTATTATGTGGTCACCTCCCAGGGCTCCGACGACATTGTCCGCAAAGGTTTCTTCCACCTCTTCCGCTGACCCCTTTTTCAACAGGCCTGCCCCGGGGGAAAAGCCCGTTCCTTTTTCTGAAACTTCATAGACCCTTCAAAAGAGCTTGCTTACAAAACAGATCGGTGTTTTCCCATAGGCTTTTCCTGCCAGCCATTTGTTTCCAGTGGATTTCACCGACACACAGCAATGGGGTAAGCCCTAGAATATTTGGTACGATTTGTGTTTATAGAAAGCAAACAACCCCCAACATGAAAACCAGGATTTTGTATGCAGCCTTGCTGATGCTCTATTGCTGCAGTGGATGCCAGGGCCCGCGCCAGCCCGAAAAGATTCTCCATAAAACCGCCCGGCAGATAAGCCAGCTGGACAAAATCAACTACCAGGCAAGTATCACCACCTGTGATTTTGGGTCGGCCGACTCCCAAACGGTGGAAACCACGTTATGGGCCCATAAATGGTCGGAAGATCCCCTTCTGGGATACAGGATACGTATGAAAAAAAACGGGGAGTCATACATTTATAACCCACCTCATCTCTACCGGTTGGACCATCAGAAAAAGAACATACTAAAAGTCAACACATCCCATAACGCCAACGCCCTGGCTGAATTTCCCATGGAAAGGTTGCTTTTCAATGAACTGCTCTTCGAAGATTTCTACCGGCAGTTGCAGGCACCGGGATATCAAAAGACACTGGACAAAGAAACCAGTGACCATTGGATCATAAGAATTGATTACCCACCTGAAAAAGAAATCAGTCAAATGTCCCGGACACTCTGGATCAGAAAAGGCAACCACCTGCCCGACCGCATGGACTATCGGGTGGCCTATCGGGAGGAGACCTACTACCAGCGGACAGAAATTCACCATTTATCAACCAAGGCAGGTTTCAGCAAAGAGATATTTTCACCCGGTAAGGTGCTGGGAAAATACCCCCTCAAAAACCACCTGTCAAACAACTATTCCAACACCAGCCTTTCCATAGGTGGAGTGGTTCCTGAATTTGAGCATCCCACCCTGGAGGGCGGACGCACCAGCCGCCGCTCACTAAGGGGCAAAGTGGCGGTCCTGGCTTTCTGGTATAAGGATTGTGCCGCCTGCTCTGCGGCTCTAAAACGGCTGGATGGCCTGCAAAGCCGGTATGAGGACCAGGGATTCAACGTATTGGGGATCAACAGCATTGATCGCGAAAGAAGCCTTCTGAAGGAGTGGAAAAACAAACACGCCATCAGTTTTCCCATCCTGCTGGGGGATGAATATACGGAAAACCTCTACCGGGTAAGGGTTTATCCCACCTTCTACCTGGTCGACCGCCAGGGGATCCTCAGACACATGCACCATGGTGCATCGGATGATTCCATGAGAGAGCTCACAGAAGAGGTCCGCAATTTGTTATCCGGGCAAAAGGGACCATAACACAGGCCATTCCTTAGCGGGATCGCCGAGCCCTAAAGCACCCGAATAAAGAGCCATCCGAGACTTTCAACAAATTTCCCGGTCTGTTGTTGTTAATTGTGGAACACTGTTATGACAAAAACGATCCAACAAAGGATCAATAAATGTTTTACCACAACAAGCATAATTATGATACAACAACAAAGGCATCAACATATATGGATCCCGGAGACAGACAAACCCCGTGTGGTGATCATAGGCGGAGGGTTCGCAGGAATAAAGCTTGCCTTTAAGCTCAAGGGAAAGGGCATGCAGGTGGTGCTGTTCGACCGCAACAATTACCACACTTTCCAACCCCTGCTGTACCAGGTGGCAACGGCAGGACTGGAACCCGATTCGGTGGCCGGACCCATACGCAAGCAGCTGGAGCCGGATCCCGACTTTTTCTTCCGCATGGCCACAGTGGAAAGGATCGATGTGGAGGCACAAAAGGTGTATACCGAAACAGGTGAGCTGGCTTACGACCGCCTGGTAATCGCCGCCGGATCGAAAACCAACTACTATGGCGTTCAAAGCGTGATGAACAATGCCTTTCCCCTAAAGAAAATTCCGGATGCACTGGATTTCCGCCACCACATACTCCAGAATTTTGAAAAAGCTGTCAACCATCACAATCCTGAAGAATCCAGCCCTTACCTGAACATCGTCATTGCAGGCGGCGGCCCGACAGGCGTGGAGATGGCAGGAGCACTCGGCGAACTGAAGAAGAGCGTCCTGCCCAAAGATTACCCCGAGATGGACTTCAGCTCCATGAAAATCATGCTGGTCGAGGGACAGCAAAGACTGCTGGGTGCCATGCACCCCACCTCGTCAGAAAGAGCCCTGCGGTACCTGCAAAAATTCGGGGTGGAAGTGAAGCTCAACACCCTGGTGCAATCCTTCGACGGTCAAAAAGTAAAACTCAGCAGCGGGGAAGAGATCCCCACTCAAAGCCTTTTGTGGACATCGGGCGTCAAGGGCAACCTGATAGCCGGCCTGCCTGAGCAGGCCACAGAGAAGGGCAGAATACGCGTGGATGCCTACAACAGGGTGGAAGG
>CAJXLE010000006.1 GCA_913055895.1 uncultured Bacteroidota bacterium
CCACCTCCTGGTCTTTACCGTTGAGCATCATGTACCTTTCATATTTGCCGGGGTTCAGTATACCCCTGCAGTCAAAGACATAACCCCCGCCATGCCCGCTGGCATCGTAAGGGATTCCCCTTTTGTAGGAAAAACTTCTCACTTGTATGGTTAAGTTACTGGTTTGGTTCATTGTATGAGATTTTATAATACATCAAACGTTGCAATATCCGGTTAAGTTCCTGGTAATGGTCTATTCCCTGTACCCTCGGGTAGATGGTTTTCAGGTTGTTCAGGGCATAGGGTATGCTGCGTATGAAATGCTGCTTTTGTTCCTTCAGGCCTCTCAGCCCGTAGGCACCCAGTGTCTGGAGCACCCTCAGCAGGGCGATGGGATAAAAGAATTTCTTAAATTCCCGCACATCGATGGGTGTAAGCCTTCCTGCCACTTCCAGGTAGTAATCGACCATCTGCTGCCTGAGCTGATCAGGCAGTCCGGCCCGGGCCTGGTAGAGGAACGCAGCCAGGTCGTATTGCAGGGGTCCTTCCCTTCCTCCCTGGTAGTCGATAAAATAGAGCCTGTCGTTATAGAGCATGATGTTACGCGACTGAAAGTCGCGGTACATAAAATAATCCTGGTCGGTCTGACCGATCCACCGGGCCATCTCCTGAAAGTCATTTACCAGAGCCTCCTGGCTGTAATCGATTCCCAGGCGGTCGAGGAATTCTTCGCGAAAATAATTCAGGTCATAGACCATTGAATGGTACCCAAACTGCCGGTAGGGGTGACAAATGGAAAAATCCATCTCTCTTCCGGCCACCACCTGTATCTGGGCCAGTCCCCGCAAAGCTTCCCGTATGCGTTCCCTCACCCCGGGTGTATTTTTGAAGCTGTCTTTCCCGCCGGTTATTACTGAGAAGAGGGTGTTGTCGCCCAGGTCCTGTATGAGGTATACATCGTTACCGGGGTCGAACCCGAGCAATGCCGGCACCCGTATCCTTTGGCCGGTAAAAAAACGGGTCATCTCCACGAAGGCCCTGTTTTCTTTTTTATCGGGATTGTATACACCAATGGCTGTATGGCCGGGGCTTATCAACCTGTAATACTCCCGGTTGGACCCCGATTTGGGGAAAGGTTGGATTTGACGGACTTTTTCTCCGCACCATTTGTTGAATAAGTGGTGCAGGCCTTGTTGGTGGTTGGTGTTCAAATTCTCTCCCGGTTTTTAATGGATTGCCTGTTTTCTTTTGCGGTATGAATGATTATTTTGTCCCTGACGTTTCACAAATTTAGGAATATCTGTTAATTTTATAGCTTCGATCTTCAGATTTTATAAGATTATATTTTACATATTTAATTGGCCTTATGTAACTTATCCCGCCAGGGCAGGATAAGTTTCATACGATTATCATTTATTTAATAATTCGGCCGTTTGGAACCTGCATGGAACAATCATGTCCTTGTTGTGTAGGTTACTGGATGCAGGTTTCATTTTATCCTGTTAAGAATGAAAAACGCCATTGCAAACAGTCATGGGTCCACCAGACCCTAATTTTTCAAATCCCGAAACCCGAGACCCATAATGCGAAAGCCCTAATCCAAAATCCAAAACCCGAAATCCAAAACTTCCAAGATATAAATCCCAAAACCTCAAAATCCTTAAGTCAAAATCCTTAAACCCAAATCCTTTAAACATATTTTTTATGAAAAGAATCATCTTCTACTTCGCCCTTGTGTTGATCCTTGCCCCTGTTGTGCATGGAGTTCAGGCCCAGGAGTCATTTGAAAAAATCACCCTGGAGGACATCTACAAGGAGAGAAAATTCAGCCAGAAATCGGTTCATGGCCTGCGTTCGATGGACGATGGCACCCATTACACTGTGGTGGAGGACAACGCCAGGATCGTTCGCTACAGTTATAAGACGGGCAACCAGACCGAGGTGATCTTTGATGCCGAAGATTACGATGCGATACCGGGTTTCAGACGCTATGAGTTCAGCCCCCGGGAGGACAGGATCCTGATAGCCACCCGGGTCAACCCGATCTACCGCCGTTCTTTTACAGCCGAATATTATGTGTACGACCGGCAGGATGAAACACTGGAACCACTGAGTGGTGAAGGAGCCCAAAGGCTGGCCACTTTTTCACCCAACGGAGCCAAGGTGGGTTTTGTCAGGGAGAACAATCTTTTCGTCAAGGACCTGGAAGAGGGCACGGAGAAGCAGATCACCCACGACGGGAAATACAACCACATCATCAACGGCACCACCGACTGGGTGTATGAGGAGGAATTTGCCATCACCCAGGGCTTCCACTGGTCGCCCGAAGGCGATAAGATTGCTTTTTACAAGTTTGACGAGAGCAGGGTGAAACTCTTCCACATGACGATGTACCAGGACAGGCTTTATCCCAACGATTATACTTTCAAATACCCCAAGGCGGGTGAAAAAAATTCCATTGTCCGGATATTTGTTTACCACCTGGATGAGGGCACCACCACCGAGATGGATACAGGTGAAGAGACGGATCAGTATATTCCCCGTATTAAGTGGACGCCCGACAACGATAAGCTTTGCATGATACGCATGAACAGGCTGCAGAACCAGGTGGAGATCATGCTGGCCGATGCGGCCGACGGCAGTTCGCAGGTGGTATACCGGGAGACCAATCCCTATTACATATCGCAGATAGGCGATGACTACCCCACCTTCATCAACGATGGCCGGCAGTTCATCATCTACAGTGAGAAAAGCGGATACAACCACCTGTACCTGTATGACCTGGAGGGCAACCTGGTTCATCAGATCACATCAGGAGAATGGGATGTGACCGGTTTTACAGGCTACGACGATCGGCAGGAACGGGTTTTTTACTCTGCAGCTAAGGAATCGCCGCTGCGCCGACATGTATATTCGGTCGATATCGATGGCAGCGACGTGCGTAAGATTACCAGCAAAGAAGGCTGGAACGATGCCAGTTTCAGCCAGGGATACAAATATTATATCAACTACCATTCCACCGCCAACACACCACAGGTTGTCACCCTTCACAACAGGGAGGGTGAGCTGATCCGCACCCTTGAAGACAACAGCGGGCTGAACGACACGATTGAGGAGTATGGCTTCACCGACAAGGAGTTCATCAAGATCAACACCCCGTCCAGTGAATATGATTTACATGCTTACACCATCAAGCCTCCCGATTTCGACCCCGAAAAGGAGTATCCCCTTTTCATGTACCTGTATGGTGGTCCCGGATCACAGGAAGTTACCGACAGCTGGGGTGGCCGCATGGCCTGGTTCCAGATGCTGGCCCAGCGTGGTTATGTCATTGCCGTGGTTGACAACAGGGGTACCGGAGCCAGGGGGCAACACTTCAAGAAGATGACTTATGGTGAGCTGGGCAAATATGAGACGACCGACCAGATTGAGGCGGCCCGGTATTTTGGTGACAAGCCCTATATCGATGCCAGCCGCATCGGCATTTTTGGCTGGAGCTATGGCGGTTTTATGTCGTCGAACTGCCTTTTCCAGGGCCATGAGACCTTTTCGATGGCCATTGCTGTGGCCCCGGTGACCAACTGGCGCTATTACGATACCATATACACCGAGCGCTTCATGGGGCTGCCCCAGGAAAACCCCGAAGGCTATGATGAAAATTCACCCATCAACCATGTCGATAAGCTGAAGGGCGATTACCTGCTTATTCACGGTACAGGCGATGACAACGTGCATTTCCAGAATTCGATAGAGCTGGCTGAAGAGCTGGTGCAAGCCAACAAACAGTTCGAGATGCAGTTTTATCCCGACAAGAACCATGGCATATACGGGGGCAATACCACGTTCCATCTTTATACGCGCATGACACGTTTTATAGAGGAAAACCTTTAAAAACCTGTTGCTCGCTTTTCTTTTCTCCAGTCCAGGAAATTCAGCAGTATGGAGAGGAGCAAAACCACCAGGAAGACGCCTCCGGTTGCTGTGTCCACCAGGGTGGATGAGAAATCCACCGGGAGAAAGCGCTCCAGGAGGTATTCGATGTAGGAGGCAGGCAGGTTGTTTTCGCCCAGCCGGTTTAGCACCTGGAAGTGCCAGTCGGTGAGGGGGCAGTATCCCAGCCCGTAGAAGAGTCCCAGCAGGAACCATGAGCTGCCCGTCAGCACAAGAGTTACGAGGTTCAGCTTGCGTGTTTTTTTCCATATCCACCCAAGGGCATTGAAAAGGGTCAGGGAGCCGTGGAACACCACGAAAAACCAGTCGATTGTATGCAGGAAGAAATGGTCCATGGTTGGTTTGTCAAGTGCCCTGGTGGTGACAGGTGCCTGTATTTAAGAAATCCCTGAGGACTGAAAAAGGTTTTTCCTTTTGGCCAGCCCGGGATTGCTTGATGATGTTTTCTCTCAATTGCTGGAGTTAGAAAAGATTGTGTCCAATAAGGGGCGCCTTTTACTTTTTGGTGAAGTTGTGCAGCAGGTGTCGTGCTGTGGATTTGTTGGTGGCCAGGGGTATTTCCCAGACGTCGCACAGGCGCATCAGGGTGGCGATGTCGGGATCGTGGGGGTGTTTGCCCAGCGGGTCGCGGAAAAAGAAAACCATGTCGAGCTTGCCTTTGGCCACGAGGGTTCCGATCTCGGCATCGCCACCGTATGGTCCCGAATTGTAGCGTATGATATTTGTAAGGCCGGTCTCTGCAATCTTCTGGCCGGTGGTACCTGTGGCATGCAACTGGAATTCGCTCAAGACTTCCCTGTGGTCCATCACAAATTTGACCATGTCGGCTTTTTTCCCGTCGTGTGCGATCAGTGCGATGTTGCCTTTTTGTTTGTTTTGGTTGGAATTTTTCATTTGATTCTTTCTTTCTTATTATGGCACCATAAAAGTTAACCCGCTGGAACGGGCAGTTATCCTATGATTGTTATTTATTGCATTTAAAGCGCATTGCACTCCCTGTCTGCCCTGCTGCAGCCACATTGTGTCCTTTTCATACATCCGCAGGGAGGGAGATTTGCTTTTGATATGTTGTAATCGTACTTGTTATGGGCGGACAGCCACGTGTGGCGCCGAAAATGGCCTGCGGTGCAGCGTGCAAGTTAAACAATTATCATTACAAACTCAAAGGCCTGGTGTTTGATTTTTATTCACCTTCTTTTACTATGGTCCGGGCATGGGTAACCTGGGAGACCCGAAAATAGCCAAGGGCCTGGGCCCCCTCGATGTTTCCGGTGGCATTGGCGGGTGGTCCGGAAAGGTCGAACGGGTTGCCCGACTGGTTGACAATGTTTTCGAGTCCATTCATGTATCTTCGGTAGCCTTTGCTGATGGTGTGCAGTTTCAGTCCCACGGTGTCGCCCGGCTGAAAATCTTCAAAAAAGAACAGGTGGTTGACCCGCCGGCCTTCAAGCTCCTCCTGGTCGGAATAGATTTCCACCTCATCGATGGTGTCCATCAGGGCTTGTTGGTTCCGGTAAAGGTTCACCATATAGTAGTTTTGGATGTCTTTGGGTTCTTCACCGTATGCCGTAATATAGAGGATGAGTGAATCCATGGGCGAATTTTCGACATACAGGGGATTTTCATAAAGGACGGCCTCAATGGTATCCAGGACCATACCGGGGATCATTGTTTCACTGGCCTGGTAGTGGGTTCGTTGGTTGATGGGCTCCTGCAGCCGGATGTCGAGGGTATAGGACTGCCCGGGCTGGCCGGCAAAGGGTTTGGTTGAGAGGTATAAGCCGTCCTGGTTGGGGGATTCTTCATAAGCAAAGGTATCCCGGGGGCTGACAAGTTTCACGCTGGCACCTGGGACGCCCGGTGTGGATTGGTTGCTGAAATAATCGGCCGAGGTGGTGAGTCGCACCTGGTGGCGTTGGTATTCGCTGGTCAGGGAGCCTTCTACCACCAGCAGTTGCGGCACTTCTTCGATTTCCCATTCGATCTGTTCATCTTCGCAACCTGCCGTAAGAGCGACCAGCCATGCCAGCACAAGTGCTATGAACATGAACATCCTTCCTGCCATGGCCTTTTTCTTTTGCTGTATAACGCCCGGCCAACGACTGTTGGCTGTTGTCTTTTCTGTTGCTGTATTTTTTACCCCCATGGTATTGTTTTTATAGGTCATTAGAAACTGAAATGATAGCTCACCGAGGGAAAGATAGAGAAATAGCTTGTGCGCATGGCTTTGGTGTTGTATGTGTTGCTGCTCTGGGTGAAATATATGGCGTCGGCATTTTTCCTGGCATAGGCGTTGTACACCGAGAAGATCCATTCGCCCCTGAAGTTGCGGCCGGGTTTCTTTTTGCCCTGCAGGGTCACAGACAGGTCGAGCCGGTGGTAGGTAGGCATGCGGTCCTGGTTGCGTCCGGTGTAGTAAGGGATCACCAGGTTGCCGTATTCATAGCGTGCGGCCGGTGCGTTGAGCGGTCTGCCTGATTTGATGGTCCAGTTGGCGGAGAGGCTGACCCGTGGCGTCAGGTCGTACATGGCCACCAGCGTCAGGTCGTGGGGCCTGTCGTAAGGAGAAGGATACCAGTCTTTTTCCTGTATGTCGTTGATCTTTCTCATTGAACGGGAGTAGGAGTAGCTCAGCCATCCGCTCAGCCTGCCGGTATTTTTTCTGATCATCAGTTCGAGGCCATAAGCCTTTCCTTTGCCAAAGCGCAGGTCTTCCTCCATATCGGGGTTGAACTGTGGCTGGGCAAATTCGTCGAAGGCTATCTGGTTTTGCATGTTTTTGTAATAGAACTCCAGGGATGTTTCGATGCGGTTGTCCATGAAATTTCTGAAATAGCCCAGGCTGTACTGGTCAGCCACCTGGGGTTTGATATTGGGATTGGCACTGACCCAAACATCCAGGGGCGTTCCCGAATTGGAGTTGGAGGCGATCAGCAGGTACTGGCGGGTGCGCGAATAGCTGGCTTTGAGCGAATGCCTTGGGGAAAAAGTATAATTGACACCCATCCTGGGTTCCAGTCCCCCGTAGGTGTTGTATATTTCCCCCTTTTGGTATTTTTTCTCGCCGGTGGCCTGGTACTGCTCGTTGATCTGGTTGACGACCCCAGGTCCGATATTCAGGAAGAGGGAATACCTTAGCCCGTATTTAAGGCGCAGGCGCTCCCCTATAGTTTGTTGGTTGCTGATATAAAGGGCACTTTCTATGCTGTTGACCTCGGGCATCTCAAAGGCAAAGTCTACTGTGTCCTGCTGTCCGTCGACCTGGCCCACGTTGAAATCGTGCCGTGTGGCTTTGATTCCGAAACGCAGGGTATTGTCCTGGTTCAGGTGGTATCCAAAATCTGCCCGCAGTGAATAATCCTTCACAAAAGCTTTGTAACGGAAGGCGAAGGTTTTTTTCTCCCGGCCCACCGAGAGTTCATTTTCGAGCAGGTAATCGTAGTTGCTGGCCAAAAAGGTAAAGTTGGAGAAGAGCTTTTTGCTGAACAGGTGGTTCCAGCGTAAAGTGCCTGTATAGTTGCCCCAGTTGAACCGCGACTGGTTTTTGGGGTTGGGGGCAAAGGAAAAGACATCCCTCCCGAAGTATCCGGAAAGAAAGATGCGGTTGTTGGGGTTGATCCGGTAATTGGCTTTGGTGTTGAGGTCGTAGAAATGAAAGGGAAATTCCATTATTTCAGGACTCCCTGAAAGTTCTTTTATCGTTTTGATGGCGGCATCCATATAGGTTCTTCTTCCTGAGAGCATGAACGAGCCCCTGTTTTTTACAATAGGGGCTTCCAGTGTCAGCTTGCTGGAGATAAGTCCGATCCCCCCACTGCCGGAGAATTCCTTCATGTTGCCGTCCTTCATACGTATGTCGATCAGCGAGGAGAGCCTGCCCCCATAGCGTGCCGGAATTTTGCCCTTGTAGAGTTCCACATTCTTGATGGCATCATTGTTGAAGACAGAAAAGATGCCCCCCAGGTGCGATGCATTGTAGACGGGTGCTTCATCCAGCAGCATAAGGTTCTGGTCGCGGCCCCCGCCGCGTATGCTCATTCCCGAGCTCAGGCTGCCTGTACTTTTCACACCCGGCAGGAGCTGCAGGCTTTTTATCATATCGGTTTCTCCCATCAAAACAGGAATTTTACTCATGGTCTGGCTGGTGAGCTTGTCGGTGCTCATCTCCACGGAACTTACATTGCTGTTGGGCTGTTCGCCGGTTACCACCACTTTTTCCAGCTCCTGGCTGGATGGCTTCAGTTCAATGTTCAGGGTGGTGTCGCCGGTCAGGTCGAGTTCCATCTTATGGCTTTGGTATCCCACATAGGTACATACCAGGGTGTCGGCCGGTTTTTTGATTGGCAGGGAATAGAAGCCGTAGGCATTGGTGGTGGTGCCTTTCTGGGTGCCCTGGATGTATATGTTGGCACCAATCAGCACCTCACCATTGGTCCTGTCTTTCACATGACCGCTGATGGTGATTGTTTGTCCCGCGACCAGCGCAGGGAACAGCGCGATGAAAAGGAAGAGGCCGGCAGCCCTGAACATATGTTTATTGTTAAGATGAGGGTACAAAGGTATTTTTTTGTGGCATTATTCAAGGAGGATATACCACAAAGGCAGCAGTGTTTTTGTTCACCGGAAAGGCCGTTTTTGACGGGGTTTTAAAGGGCTGCCAAACAGACGTATGGTGCAGGATGACGGAGCTGCATAGACCCGCTTTTTAGTCGTGGAAGACCTGGAAGACCCTGGATGTAAAAGTTTTCCTTTTGGGCTTTGGCGGTGCTGATTTCATCCTGTAGGTTTCGCTTTGCAGTCCGGCGGCTTTTACTGCTTCAGGACGTATCCACTTTATGCATAAGCGGTATGAATCTTTGGCACGGAGGGTACCAATATGTGTTTCACCATTGAAGGAGTAAAGTGTGATGGTGCTGTCGCGAAGGTCATATATTCCGGGGATGCTGAATGTACTTCCCGAGAATTCGAACTTTTCGATGATAACGAAGCGATGGTTTGGTTTAAACAGCAGTTTGCGGGAACGGTGCCCTTCATTATTGCTGTCCCCGTTTGTTTTTGACAGAACCCAGGTGTGGTCCTGCAACTCTTTGTGGTTGAGCTGGATGGCAGAAGGTGAGTCATTCATTTTTCCCTGCATGAGCAGGATGGCGGAGAAAATCGGGATGATCCATAATAGGGCTTTGCGTATATGCATAAGAAAAATTTATTTCTATAGATGGGTACGGACACCCGGCCCGGGAGTTTTAAAAAGCCCGGGCAAATGGGGGAAGGATTTGATGAACCTCCTTTGGAAAATTATGAACAGAAGGCTGGGGTAGATCAATTGCTTTAATACGTAAAAAACTGTGTGTTAATCGATTACGTTGGCGCGGGATGAGCTTGGATTCAGTTACTTATAGAATCCAAAGGAGCTTGTTGGTCGGGTAAAATTCATCCTGGTAAAATATGGAATGGAAAAGGTTGGTGTGTGGGCGTTAGGGAGAATTACAAGGGATGATGAAACGGTAAAGGGCTGCCAGGCAGAACAGATCCCCTGGCAGCCTTCAGGTATTGTTATTCTTTCAACAGGTATTTTTTGATGTTGTCGCGGAACATTTGTTTGGTTTCGGACCTGGATCCTGCAATACCTGAGCTCTTGGTGGGTTTGCCTTCCACCGGGCAGTAAAGGAAAGTGGGGATGCCCCGAACACCAAAAGCAGCCGCCAGTTCCTTGTGTTTGTCCACATCCACTTTGTAGACGTTGATCTGGTCTTTGTATTCTTTGGCCAGTTCTTCCAGGATGGGAGAGGTGATGCGGCATGGTGCACACCAGTCGGCGTAGAAATCAACCACACAAGGCTTGTCACCCTGAAAATCCCATGTATCTGAGTTTTCGTAATCCACCACTTTCTTTTTAAATGTTTCCTTGTTCAGTTGAATGGCTGCTTTGCTTCCATCATCCTTTTTGCCCTGGTCGGATTGGGGCTCTTCCCCGACCTGGGTTTGCTTATTTTGCTTTTCGTCCGCTTTTTGTTCGGATGCCCCCGTGCCCTGGCAAGCCTGCAGGGTCAGACCTGCAAACGCCAATGCAACAATGAATGCAACTTTTTTCATATGATCGCTGGTTTAAATGTTTGACAAAAATTTGGGTTTTGATTCCTGAACGTTGGTAAGGGTGGTTTGTTCACCACCCGGCCGAAATTGTTATGTCCTGGTTTGCTTACGATGGGTAGTGGTTTTCAGAATTCCAGGAAGCACGGTCTTTCTTTTGTCGTTGTTCATCAACCAGGTTGCCCAGGACAAACCCCATTACGATGCCATAAAATGCTGAGCCGTACCAGCTGGATGTGATCGGGCAGGTGCCGGTGGTGCATCCGATGAAATACCAGTAGGCATAGCCCCCTAGGATTCCGGGAATGAGCATGATCAGGGCGAACTTGTTTTTTCGTATCCATGCCTTATGCCGGGCCCAATCTCTTTGTCCGGCTGCCTTCCTTTGATTTCTGATCCATTTTTTCATATCGTGTAACATCTTCACCAGTCTTTGCAAAGATACAAATATACACAAATTTATATACTTTTATATATGAACAAATATGGCAAGTGTTTGATATCTGTGTACAGGTAATTTCAGGAAAGTTTGAGGGTCTGATTGTGAAGGATTTTGTGCAGCTATTTATCAGGTATTCAGGCGATTTTTGTTCAGGCGTCTTTACATTCAGGCGTCTTTACATCCAGGTGAATTTGTTTCCAGATCTAAGTGATCACATGATCACGGATGTTTCAGCTGGTTGTTCGCAGGCTTATCTATATTTGGAAAGATCTTGGGCACGTTGTGTTCATCTTCACAAGATTGTGATTTATTCAATGTTTTGGAATGTGTGACTTGTCCCGATGTGGTGTGGCCTCACCCTTGAAAAAGCTACTGACTGGTTTGGATGATCATCAGGTGGATCTCCTCTTTCAGCCGTGGGAGGTCGTTGGCGAGGATGTCCCACAGCAACTCGTTGGATACATGAGCGTCGCCGGTTCTTAGGCGCCGGCTGGTATCGGTGATTTTTTCCACCTGGGAGAGTTTCAAATCGGGGATGTGTCTGGCGATACGGGACAGGAAAAAACCTACTATCTCAACATTTCTCTCCACCGCCCTTCGCTTGATAAGGTGTTTGGAAAAATGCTGTAAATTTTTTTGATGGTCACTAAAATAGCTTTCAATCTCCTGTATGGCCTTGAGTATCTCATACAACCATGCCCTTGTCCTGTCGTCCATATACAGATATTTTGGTAGCATTGATGATTTTTTCCATGAAAGGATTTTTGAGGGCCTGCTCTTCGATAAGTTCCACCTGGCACCCCATCATTTCGCTGAGTGCATCTTTCAGGGAATAGTAGTTGTCTCCGTATTCCTCTGGCGGAAGGGGGTAAAACCGCACCATAAAGCCATGCGGACATGCCTGGGCCTCATCCAGTTCGCTGGCGTCAAAAGCAAAAAGTTCATCCACACGGTGGTTTTTGCAGAGTTTTTTGATGCTTTTTAGGTATATTTCGATGGCTTTCATGTCAGCAAGTTATGAAATTATGTTACTTGAATCAAGATTTTTCATCAGGTTGCACAGCAGGGTCCCGGGCAGCTGTTGATAAACCTTTTCGGCTGTTGTCTGTTATGCAATGATGATCCTGTATACTGCCTGCCAGAAACTCTAAAACGGTATACAGATCAGGTTGTTTGTTGAACAGTTAAAATTGTGGCACATATGGTATGGCCTTTGCTTAAGATAAGCTTTCCCCTGGAAGAGCCGGTGTTGATCTTTGCCCTGGTGCTGGTGATCATCCTTGTAGCACCCCCTTTGTTTCAGAAACTTCGAATGCCCGAGATCATTGGTCTGATCCTGGCCGGGGTGGCCGTTGGCCCTCACGGTTTGAACCTGTTGTCGGAGGACCTGGAGTTTTCCATTTTCGGGACCATCGGACTGCTGTACCTGATGTTTCTTGCCGGGCTGGAGATAGATGTAAAGGATTTCCGCAAGAACAAAGAGAAAAGTATAACTTTTGGGTTGCTGACCTTTTCCTTGCCTTTTGGGTTTACCCTGGCCGTGGCCCATTTTGCCCTTGATTTTTCTTGGATGGCTTCTCTCTTGATCAGTGCTATGATTGCCACCCACACGCTGGTTTCATATCCCATCGTCAGCAACCTGGGTATATCCAGGAACCGGGTGATCAATGTGGGGATAGGGGGCACGATCATCACCGACACCATTGCTCTGCTCATCCTGGCGGTTATTGCCGAGTCGACCCAGGGAGAGATCAACCTGATGTTTTGGCTGCGGTTCCTGCTTTATTTCTCGGTATTTGTTTTTATTGTCAACTGGGTCTTTCCCCGCCTCAGTCGTTGGTTCTTCAGAAATTACGACGGGCAGAGCAGCCTGGAATATGTTTTTGTGCTGACCGTTGTCTTTATCTCGGCCGTGGTGGCAGAGTTTGCCCATATAGAGCCCATCATAGGAGCCTTCTTTGCCGGCCTGGCCCTCAACCGGCTTATTCCCCACAACTCGCCCTTGATGAACCGGATCATGTTCATCGGGCATACCTTGTTCATCCCTTTTTTCCTGATCAGCGTGGGCATGCTGGTGGATTTTGGAATACTTTTCGAAAGCCGGGGCATCTTGTTGATCATAGGTGTGTTGTTTGCCCTGGCGGTGATCAGCAAATACCTGGCGGCTTACCTGACACAAAAGATTTTTCGCTACACCCTGCCTGAGCGCCATCTGCTCTTTGGTCTCAGCAATGCCCGTGCTGCCTCTGCCATCGCCATCATCATTGTGGGTTTCAACATGGGCATTGTCCAGGAGGGGGTGATGAACGCCACGATCATCCTGGTGCTTTTCACCTGTCTGATAAGCAGTTTGGTGACCGAGCGGTCCGGCAAAAAGATTGCCTATGCCCAGCAGGTGCAGATGCCCGATCATCGGGAGACCGAGGAGAGAATTCTCATACCCGTCTCCAAACCCGACACCATCCCCGAGTTGGTGTCCTTTGCCGTGATGATCAAGAACCGCAAGTCGGAAGAGCCCCTTTTCCCCATCACCATCGTACCCGACGATGAGAAGGCAGCGGAAAATGTAGCCTATTACAGCCGCCTGCTGGAAAAAGCCCAGGTACATGCTTCTGCCACCGATCATATGGCCCGCATCATCTCGCGGGTCGACACCAATGTGGCCGACGGGCTGGCCCGCTCCATCAAGGAACTGCACATCAACAAACTGGTGATGGGATGGCATGGGCGCATGCCGACGGTGGACTTTTTCTTTGGGACCTTGCTGGAGAACCTGCTCATGCGTACGGGCAAAGCCGTGTATGTGGTCAAGCTGCTTACCCCGGTGAACCTGATCGATCGCATTCATGTGATGATGCCGCCTGCGGTGGAATATGAGGTGGGTTTTCGCGACTGGGTCACCGACATCCTGGACGTGGGCCGCCAGACCAACAGTTCTGTCCTTTTTTGGGGACATATCGACACCCACACCAGCATCCGTTCTATATTACAGGAGCGGGAGACAGCTGAAGATACCGATTACAGGGAGATGGAGTGTGGCGAAATCCTCCACACCATCTCAGGAGAGATAGCTGAAAACGACCTGCTGGTGGTGGTCAAGGCACGCCGCAACACCCTTTCATACAACAAAGAGCTCAGGAATGTACCTGAGCTCCTTGATCGTTACTTTAACCGAAACAACATCGTGGTGATCTATCCCGAGCAGGAGATTGTATACAAGGATGCCCTCGATGTGCAGGTGTAACCTATAACCTTCAGCCATCTTCCGTTTTATCCGGTGCTTCGGGTATCTCGGGCAACGGTTCGTACTCTTCTTCTATTTTCTCCTTGATCACCTCAATGGCCTTGTTCAGCTGCTGGTCGATGCCCTGGTACTCTTTCCAGGGGTCGTTCTCCACGGTGATGTCGGGTTCAACCCCGTAGCCTTCGATGATCCATTTGCTTTCTTCAGCCGAGTAGGAGGCAAACTGCGGAATGCGAAGTGAGCCGCCATCGATAAAGGGCAGGGAGCCAGTTATACCTACCACACCGCCCCATGTCCGGGTTCCGATCACCGGCCCGAGGTCGTTCTTTTTGAAGGAATAGGCAAACAGATCGCCATCGGAAGCCGAATAACGATCGACGAGCAGTACCATGGGGCCGCGCATCATCTTCGAAGGCGTATGGGAGGGTTCATCGACGTTGCGTCGCATGTTGGCCCGGGTGATTTCACGGCGCAACCGTTCAATGATCATGGGCGAGACGTTGCCGCCGCCGTTGCCGCGGTCGTCAATGATCAGGGCTTTCTTGTCGAGTTGTGGGTAGAAATGCTCCACAAACTCGTTCAGTCCGTGGGTGATCATATCGGGTATGTGGATGTAGCCCACCTGTCCGTTGGTCTTTTCACTGACCGTCTCGATGTTGTCCTGCACCCAGTTGTAGTAATAGAGCTCGCTGACATCGCCCCGGGTGCTGACGATCTCCTTGTGGCTGCCTTCCATGGATGGCTCACTGTTGACCGTAAGCTCTACTTTATCCTCGGCCTTGCCTACAAGGATCTTATGCAGGTCGTCCATGCCTTTGACCGACTTGCCGTCGACCTGAAGGATGTAGTCGCCCTGCTCGACATCCACACCCAGTGCCTGGAGTGGTGAATGGAGCTCCTCACTCCAGTTGGCGCCGTCGAGTATCCGGTCGATCCTGAAAAAACCGGATTCGTGGCGGCTGATCTCGGCCCCGAGCAGTCCTGTCCTGGTGCGTTCGGGTTCGGGCCTGTCGCCGCTCTGGATGTAGGCATGGCCCACATTGGTCTCGCTGATCATCAGGCCGATCAAGTAGGTCAGGTCGTTGCGGTGGTTGACATACGGCAGCAGTTCGCTGTAGCGTTCCTTCATCTTCTTCCAGTCGACCCCGTGCATGTTTTCCACGTAGAAAAAGTCGCGGAACTGCCTCCAGCTCTCGTGGAAGATTTGTTTCCACTCTTTATGGCGGTCGATGCGCACTTTCATGTCAGAAAGATCCACCGTCTCCTTCATCTCTATCTTGGCCGATGGCAGGCCGATTACAGCATATTTATCTCCTTTTTTGACCAGCATCTTGTTGTTGTTGGGAGAAAGGCTGTACTGCATGCCCTCGCCAAGGGTGGTCTCCTTTTTCTCATCCAGGTCGAAGACCTTGAGCTTGCTGCCATTGTCATACTGGTTGTAGTAGACCTTGCTTCCAACGGCACTGATGTTGCCGTAGCTTGAAGCATCCACGGGCAGGGCCACAATGCGGTTGTGAATGCCTTCGCGGTCGATTTTCACATCCACCTCACCCTGCTCTTCTCCTTCTTTCTTCTCTTCTTTTGTGTCCTCGGTGCTTACCTGGTCGTTTTCCGGCTGGAAGGGCGAAGGTGTTGATTTTTGGAGCGTTGCCAGGTAAATTTTTTCCATGTCCTCGTAGGCATAGTTCCACTCCACCCAGCTGTAGACGGGATCGAACGTACGCTGCGACTCGAAAACCAGGTACTTGCCGTCGGTTGAGAAAGAGGGGCCCGATGAGCTGTACCAGCCTTCGGTGACACGGAATTTTTCACCGTTTTGGGTGTTGTACACCCATACCACCGACATGTCGTTGTCGGATTCTTTGGAATAGGTGATCCACCGGCCGTCGGGCGACCATGTATAGTCTTGTATTTCACCAAATTTGGATGTGTCCACCAGGGTTACTTCGCGGGTGTTGACATTGATATATTTGAGGCGAAACTCCGCGTCGCTCCACATGATTTTCTTGCTGCCGGGCGCCCAGGTCAGTCGATACTTGTATGTTGAACCTTCCCGGGTGAGCTGCACGGGATCCTCTTCTCCCTGCTGATCCTGCATGTAGATCTCGTATTCACCGGTCTTATCGGAGATATAGGCCACATGTTTGCCGTCGGGCGACCATTTGGCGTTGCGGTCGTGGTTGCCCGAAGAGCCGGTCAGGTTGTAGGTGATGCCTTCCCGGGCGGGTACGGAGAATACATCGCCCCGGGCGCTGAAAGCCACGCGTTTGCCATTGGGTGAGAGACCTGCGTCGCGTATCTTTTCGGATGCGTCCACTATCTCGTGGCGGCTGGCCAGCTGGTCGTTGGATATTTTGACCGGTACGCGGGTGGTTTCATGGTTGTCGAGGTCCATCTTGTACAGGTAACCCCCGTTTTCAAACACCAGCTGATCCTTACCCATGGAGGGGAATTTCACGTCGTATTCCTCGAAGTTGGTGAGCTTGCTCAGTTCCTCGGTTTCCATGTCGTAGCGGTACAGGTTCATCCTCCACTCGCGGTCGGAGACAAAATAGATGCTGTTGTCCTTCCACATGGGGATGATGTCCTGGGATTCATGGTCGGTGATGGCTTTTGTCTCGTGGGTCTCGAAATCGTGTACCCACACCTCGTCTGCCATGCCGCCCTTGTAATGCTTCCAGGTCCTGAATTCACGGAAAACCCGGTTGTAGGCCAGCTTGTTGCCGTCGGGCGAGAAGCTGCAGAAGCCTCCTTTTGGCAGGGGCAGCTGTTCGGGCATACCCCCGTCCACCGGTATCTTGTATAGGTCGCCCTGGAATGCGTTGAAAGATTTCTGCCGCGAACGGAATATGATGTGTTGTCCGTCGGGCGTCCAGGTCATCACAATGTTGTTGGGACCCATACGGTCGGCCACATCATCGCGGCCGAGGGTGGCCGTATAGGTGAGTCGTGTGGGCGATCCGCCATCGCTGGGCATCACGTAGACCTCAGTGTTGCCGTCGTACTGGGCCGTAAAGGCAATCTTGCTTCCGTCGGGTGAGAACCGCGGGAACATCTCGTAGCCTTTGTGGGAGGTGAGCCTGCGGGCGGTACCCCCTTCTGCATCTACCGTGTAAAGGTCACCGGCATAGGAGAACACGACCTGGTCGCCGTGTATGGCCGGGAATCGCATAAGTCTGGCCGACTCCTCCTGGGCATGGGTATGTGACATGCCTGTAAGAACAGCCAGCAATAAAATGGTGAAAAGATGTCTCATAGCATATCCTTTTTGGTTTTGTTACGTATATTCAAAAGCCATTCAAGATATGAAAAAATCATCACACAAAAAAACTTTCCGGCATCACCATTACAGGGGTTCAAACACTGTGGATCCGCGGAAATTGAGTATATTTGTGTATTTAACCGGCTTGTGATATGAGATCAGATCATGCCAGCAGAACCCTGCTTCTTGTAATTATATTAATTTTCAGTTTTTTATCTCTTTCAGCATATGATCCGCCCGATAAAAGGGTGGGACCCGGTGCCCTGTTGTCTGTTGAATCGTCGTGGGTGGACAGTGTTTATCATGAAATGAACCTGAAGGAAAAGATAGGTCAGTTGTTCATGGTGGCAGCCTATTCGAACAAGGGGCAGGACCACTACCAGGAGACTTTGAAACTCATCCGGCAACACCACATTGGTGGTTTGATCTTTTTCCAGGGCCATCCCGACAAACAGGCCAAGCTCACCAACATCTACCAGAACTATTCCGACGTGCCCCTGATGATAGGGATGGATGCCGAGTGGGGTCTGGGCATGCGGCTCGACAGCGTGATCAGTTATCCCAGGCAGATGGCTCTTGGTGCCCTACAGGATGATTCACTTATATACCGGATGGGGCGGGATCTTGGTCAGCAGATGCGGCGTCTGGGCGTTCATATCAATTTTGCACCGGTGGTGGATGTGAACAACAATCCCCGCAACCCGGTGATAGGCAGCCGCTCGTTTGGTTCCGACCGCCACAATGTTGCGCGCAAGGGTGTTTCCTACATGCATGGCATGCAGGATGAATGTGTTTTGGCCGTGGCCAAACATTTTCCCGGTCATGGCGACACCGACCAGGACTCCCATAAGGTGTTGCCGGTCATACCCCACGACAGCACCCGCCTGGATTCCCTGGAGCTTTATCCCTTCCGTCGCCTGGTGCAGAATGGAGTAGGGGGGATGATGGTGGCGCATTTGAATGTGCCGGCCTACACGGAAGATCCTCAACGGCCTGCCACACTCTCCCCGCATATTGTTGACGATTTGCTCAAGGAACAGATGGATTTCCAGGGGTTGGTCTTTACCGACGCCCTGAACATGAGGGGGGTGACCGACCACTATGAGCCCGGTGAGATAGAGGCTGAAGCCCTGAAAGCCGGCAATGATGTGTTGTTGTACCCGCAGGATGTCCCACGGGCCATCTCTCATATCCGCAAACAGGTACGCAAGGGCATCATACCGGAAGAGATGATCAACCAAAGCGTACGTAAGATCCTGGCCTTTAAGTACTGGGCGGGTATGGACACCCTGGATTGTGCCGCCAGTGACAAAGATATGGAGGTGAAGCCGGTGAGACGCGGGCATTTGCTCGGCGACCTGAACAGCAACCGTTACCAGGCCCTGAGGAATAAACTGGTAGAGAAAACACTCACCCTGGTGAGCGATCCCCTTGGCCAGGTGCCGGTGGCGCGTGCCGACACCCTGAAAATAGCCAGCCTGGCGCTGGGCACCAGTGTCCCCACACCTTTTCAGAGTGCCCTGGACCCTTATGCTTCGGTCAGGCATTTTGGCTATCAGCCTGGTGATGACCCGGAGCGCCTTATGAATGAGCTTAAAGGGTACGACCTGTTGCTGGCTTCCGTGCATGGCACCCATGAGATACCCTCGCGGCGTTACGGAGTGAAAGATGAATACATCTCGTGGATCAGTCAGATGGCTGGCCTGCAGTCCACCATCCTGGTGCATTTCGGCAATCCCTACGCCCTTCGTTATCTACCCGTACAGGATACCTCCCTGGCGGTGATCAACGCTTTCAACGATGAGGCCATAACACAAAAAAAGGCTGCCCAGGCACTTTTCGGAGCCCTGCCCATCACAGGCCGGCTGCCGGTGGATGTGGATGAAAACCTGCAGGCAGGTGACGGTATAGAGAGACAGGGACTAAAACGGTTGAGCTATGGCCTGCCGGAGGAGGCAGGAGTAAGTTCGCACAAGCTCAGCAAGATAGATACGATCATCCTGGCTGCCATCGACTCACAGGCCACCCCCGGCTGCCAGGTGTTGGTGGCGCGCAAGGGGAAAGTGGTGTATCACAAGTCTTTTGGCCATCACACCTATTTGGGCCAACAACCGGTTCGCCCGGACCATCTTTACGACCTGGCTTCCGTCACCAAGATCGTGGCAACCATACCTTCTCTGATGAGGCTATATGAGCAGGATACCCTTCATCCCGACTCCACGCTGGGTCATTACCTGCCTTACCTGGACACGACCAACAAAGGCGACCTGGTGGTGCGCGATGTGCTTACCCACCAGGCCAGGCTGAAAAGCTGGATACCTTTTTATTACAAGACCCTGGAGCCTCTCTATCCCGGTGTTGACCTGATGGACAATGAGTTTTCGGAGGATTACCCTTACAAAATAGGCAGCCATGCTTTTATGGCCAGCAACACCCGCTATAAGGAAGGCATATATAACCATATACGCTCCGACAGTTTCCCTGTGCAGGTGTCCGGAAGTCTCTATATGAAGGAGGCTTACACCGACAGCGTATTCCGCTGGATCGACCAGTCGGAGCTGCTTGATGAAAAAGATTATGTATACAGCGACCTGGGGTACTACTATTTCTACCGGATCATTGAAAAAATCACGGGCCGGCCCCTGGAAGACTATGTCAGGGAAAATTTCTACAAACCATTAGGTGCCGGTCATACAGGTTTTCTGCCCCTGGAGCGTTACGGGCCCGGCCAGATCGTTCCTACCCAAAACGATATGGTCTTTCGCAGAGAGCTGTTGCGGGGCTATGTTCATGATCCGGGTACGGCCATGCTCGGCGGCGTGTGTGGTCATGCGGGTGTTTTTTCCAATGCCCTCGAACTGGGGCGCATCATGCAGATGTACCTTAACGGTGGAAGCTATGGCGGCACCAGGTTTTTCAAAGGCTCCACCATCGAGCTTTTTACCCGCAGTCCCTATCTTGATGTCAACGGCAACCGACGTGCCCTGGGGTTTGACAAGCCGGTGCCCGAGAAAGATAAGCCTGGGCCTACTTTTTCGGGGATATCGCAGGAAAGTTACGGCCACACGGGCTTCACCGGCACTGTTGTTTGGGCCGACCCGGAGGAAGAGGTGGTATATGTGTTTTTGTCCAACCGCATCCATCCCGACCAGCACAACTTGAAACTGATAAAGAACGACTACCGGACGCGGATACAAAAACAAATCTACCGGGCTATCTACAGACGATGAGTTTTGACAGCAACAGGTCTTCGAGCTTCAACCTTAGTTATCAGGCTGTTGTCCAATTTTTCGCTGCAGCATTTTTTTCAGCGTCTCGTGGCCGATGCGTTTGGCAACGATTTTCTTGTCCTCATCGAGCAGGTAGATGGTGGGGGTGCTGTAGACGTCATATTTTTTCCTGAAATTGCTGCTGCGGGTGGGATCATATACATTGACCCAGTCGAGCCCGTTTTTATCCAGGTATTTTTCCCATTCCTGGCGGTTGTTTTGGGTGTAAACAGCAAAAACCTGGAACTGGTCGCGGCTGTATTTATCATAAAGGTCATAAATCTTGGGCGTCACGGTTTGACAATGACCGCATGAGGGCTCCCAGAAATACAGCAGGGTGTACTTGCTGTCCATGCTGTAGAGCTTCTGCTGTTTGCCGTTGAGCAACTGCATGGTTAACTCCGGGGCCTGCTTGCCAATCAGGTTGGGTTTGATCTTCCTGACGCGGTCGCGGATGCGGGTAATCGTAGCCGAATCAACCCATTCGGCTTCTCCGTTAAGATAGTAGTTCTCGGCCACATACACGAAGACCTTGTCCATCCCCATGATGTTGCTTTTTTGATAATGGTTGAGCAGGTAACGCACCACATATTGAAAGTTGTCCTTGCTTCCCCGTGTTTGATCAACCACCCAGTCGACCTTTTTGATGATCGAATCCGGTTGCTGACGAAGAACGTTGTTGAAGTAGTGGTCGATCTTGTTGTGGAAGATGGGCGTGCGCACCAGCCGGGGATCCGACAAATCCATGTTGTCGAAATAATGGTCCTTGTAATAACGGTACCTTTTTACCCACCTCAGCGAGTCCTTGTTTTTTGCCGAGGAAGAAATGTTGAAGCCGGGCACTTCCGGATTCTTCATGGCCCGTATGATGGTTGCCAGGATGGAGCCTTCGTGTTGACCGGCAATCGTTTTCCACTTGCTGTCGACCTGTTGGTTCAGATCTTCAAGCTGATCCCTCCAAATGCTGGTTGAATCGCTGTTTGGGTTGTTCTGAAGCTTTTTTTGCAGGGCATTTTTTTTCTGCGTCTGCACCATCATAAACTTTTGGTAATCATTGAATGCCCGGTTGATATCCGACCCCTCGAAGCGAAGCCTTTGAACCATGTTGGCCTTATCCGTGGTCATGGAAAAATGCTGATCCTCTCCAATCAGCACCTCAAAATATTTTTTGTCCGGTGTGATCACCAGGTATATACCCTGCCCCAGGGCCTCCGGGCCTTTGAAAGTACCTGTGCCGTTCTCATCAAGACGTATGGTGTCCTTGATAAACTGCCGGTTGCCGTAATGAAATCCCAGGTAAAGATCGGAGTTGCTTAAGCCATTGATTTGTACATCTATCTGATAACCGTCTTGTTGCTGACTTTGAGCGGCGGTGGTGAAAAGAGATGTACACATCAGCAACAATATGGAAAGGCTTTTGGTGAATATATGCATGGATACTGTTTTTTGGTTCCTGGATCTTTAACGTGTAATAAATGACAAAGTTAACGAATTCCCCCTATTAATTCATCAGAAATTCCAGTTTTAAGGTCTATATATCTGTATATCTGAATTTTTTAGAGGCCTGGCAACTGGTTGTCAGGTTTGTTTAAGTGTTTTATAGCATTTCTTAAACATTTTTACTGTTTCCTTGTTTCTATACCCGGAAGCTGATATCAAAAGAATATGGACAGCTAAAGTCTGTTAAACAATCTAATTTAAAAAAAATCGGGCATCAATCATATTTGCCCGCAACATTTTCAAACCAAAAATTATAGGAGAATAAAGATATGAAGACAAAGAAATTTTTCACAATCGTTCGACTGATGACTTTTATGGTGGCCATGGGTTTTCTTTCCCTCTCCACATATGCTTATACCACCAACGATTTGGGAGTCAATACCTTTTCGGATGGCGAAACCGATTTATCTGAGGAAACCATTGAAAAACTTGACCTGGAACCCTGGATGGTCAGCGAGGATTTTTGGAGTGTGGAGTCTGGTGTCAGAAGCACGGACCCAGAAACAATTGCCCTGGAGGAGTGGATGATGGAAACGCCTTTCGAGGTAACCCGTGGTTCATCTGTTGAACGCATCGAAATGGAGCCCTGGATGAGCAATCCCTATCGTTTCAGGACCACCGAAGAACAACAGCTGAACCGGCTTGAAAGCTGGATGACCAGTCCATCATTCTTCCAGACCAGTGAAGAGCAGGAGCTCAACTCCATTGAAAATTGGATGTTGGAAGAAAGTTTCTGGACCATTTAATTTTAGGTTTAGGGTTAGGAACTGCATTTCCAATTTCTGATGGAAGCCTCGTCTGTAAAAGACGGGGCTTTTTTATATCCTTCCTGGTTGGATGATCAAGCAGCAGGGATCTGTTGAGCAGGATTTGATTTCATACTGTTTGCCACGATCTTTCAACGATAAAGAATAGTTAAGGAGAACTGACCGTCAAAATTGTATTAACTTTACCGGTTCAAACCCTCTTCCTATGACTGGTCTTACCCTATACAAAGCTTCAGCCGGCTCCGGCAAGACATTCAAGCTGACAGGTGAATACTTGCAGTTGCTTTTTCGCAACCCCGGCCTTTACAGGCATATCCTGGCTGTCACCTTTACCAACAAGGCCACCGGCGAGATGAAACAGCGCATCCTTTATGAGCTTGACCGACTGGCCAGCGGAAAAGACTCGGGTTACCGCCAGATGCTCCAGCAGCGCTTCGAAATGGATGAGCAGCAGGTGCAGCAGCAGGCCGGAAGGGTCTTGCACAACATTCTTCATGATTACAGCCGGTTTTCAGTAAGCACCATCGATCGTTTCTTTCAACGTATTCTTCGCACCTTTGCCAGGGAGCTCGGCCTACAGTCGGGGTATACCCTGGAGACCGACCATGAGGAGATATTGAATTTTGTGGTTGATGAACTGTTGCTGGCCACCGAGAAGGACGGGCAGCTGAGAACCTGGCTGGTGGAGTTTGGCCGTTCGCGCATGAGCGAAGGCAAAAGTTGGGATTTCCAGGAGGACATCCTCAAGCTGGCCGGCGAACTGATGAAAGAGGAAGTCAAGGAACTCAGGCTGGCAGATAAGGAGAAAGCGGGCAACAGGGACCGTCTGACACACTATGTCAGTAAGCTCAAGAAGGAGCGGGCCCGTTTTGAGAAACATGTCCAGTCGCTCGGCCGGAAAGCCGCCGATGCGATGGCGCAAAACGGCCTGAACATCGACGATTTTGATCATAAGCGCACGGGGGTGGCCCGCTATTTTCAATATCTTAAAAACAAGGATTTTGTCAATGATTATGAAAAGCTCGAGGCCAAGACTCATACCATGAAAGTTTTGGATGATCCGGAAAAGTGGCCCGCCTCGGATGCAGACAAAAACACCAAAGAGCAGGTCATCTCTCTGGCCCGCAATACGCTCAACGACCTGCTGAATGAAGCCCTTGCCTATATAGACAACCACCGGAGGCATTATATTACGGTAAGGGAGATACTGAAAAACGTGTATGTGCTGGGACTGCTTGTCGACATCCAGCAGCGGGTGGCCCGGTACTGCCGGGAAAAGAATGTCTTCCTGATTGCCGATGCGGGAGAGTTTTTGCGCCGCATCATCGGCAACAACGACGCACCCTTCATCTACGAAAAGGCGGGGAGCACCTATCAGCACTTTATGATTGATGAGTTTCAGGATACCTCGCATTTTCAGTGGGACAATTTCAAGCCCTTGATAAGCAACAGCCTGGCTCAAGACCGCTACAACCTGCTGGTGGGTGACGTTAAACAGTCGATCTACCGTTGGCGCAACAGCGACTGGAAGATCCTGCAGGATGATGTCTACCATGAGTTTGCCTCCATGCTGGAGAGCCAGGCCCTGGAGTACAACTGGCGAAGCCGTGAAAATATAGTTGCTTACAACAACACCTTTTTTCACTACGCTCCCGTGATGCTCCAGAACCATTACGACGGCGAGGTGTTGCAACAGGGCATTGACAATCCCTACAACAACAAGCTGCAGGAAGCTTACCGGGATGTTCTGCAGAAAATGCCCCGCAACCATGAGGGGGGGCAGGTGGTAACGCGTTTCTTCCCCCACCAGGATAAGAAACAGTCGGAGGCCCGTGAAAAGGCCCTGGAGCAGCTTATCACGGATGTTGAAAAGATGCAGGACCAGGGCTACCCCCTCTCCGACATAGCTGTGATGGTGCGCACCCACGCCGAAGGTCAGCAGGTGGCCGATGCGTTGACCGAAAAACAAAAGGGGGCGGGCGGCCCGAAAGCTTACCGCTACAATTTCATCTCGAATGATGCCCTTTATGTCATGCGTGCCGAGAGCGTCAAGCTGCTTTGTGCCCTGTTTCGTCACCTGGTGGCCCCTGATGATCCGGTCAACCAGGCCTTCATAAGGGATACCTACCGGCGGGTTTTCCTGGGCGAAGAGCCCGATGGCCAGCAGCAGCACGAGCTGTTTAAGCACCAGGGCAACACCATGGCCGACAGCCTGCCCGAAGCGTTTACAGAACATCAGGAGGAGCTGAGGAGGATGCCCCTCTATGAGCTCACCGAGCGGCTCATCTATATTTTCAACATACACGATCTGCCCGGTGAGATCCCCTATTTACAGGCATTCCAGGAGACCGTGCTGGACTATTCGCGGCGGTATGCCTCCGACCTGAACTCCTTCCTTGAATGGTGGGATGACCATGCCCACAAGAAGATGCTTCAGCTGCCGGAAGATTATGATGCCATCCGGATACTTACCATACACAAGGCTAAGGGCCTGGAGTATAAAGTGGTGCTGATACCATTCTGCAACTGGGAGCTGAGCTTCTCGGCTTCGGGAGGGAAGAAAAAATACCTCTGGTGCACGCCCGGTCAGTCACCGCTGGATGAGGTGGAGGTGGTACCCGTCGAATACAACAAAAACATAGCCGCATCCCATTTCTACCAGGAATATTTCTCTGAGAAATTCCACCAGTATGTCGACAAACTGAACATGCTGTATGTGGCTTTTACACGTGCCGAGGAAGTTTTGATCACCTATGCCCCCATAAAAACAGGCCCGGATGGTGCGCCCACCTACCGGAAAAAGGACAAGGCCATCACCCAAATGGGCGATTTGATTCATGCCGTCTACGAGAAGCAGGATCATTTCAGCAGGCCTGGTGACCCTTCCGCCCCATTTTGGGATTCCTTCGGTGATCACTGGGATCCCGAAAGCATGGTTTTCTCCCGAGGTGAAATACCGGGAGATACAGGAGAGAAGGAGCCGGCCGGAAATCGGCTTTTCCAGGAGACCTATCCTGTTTACAGCTCGAAGCCCAGCTTGCACCTGCGTTATGAGCACGAGGAATTCTTCTCCGAACATACCGACCTGTTTCGTGGCACAGTGGATTACGGAAGGATCATGCACCAGGTGTTCGAATACATCCATACCCTGGATGATGTTGAACCTGCCCTGGACAAGGTGTACCTGGATGGAAAGATCAGCAGCAGCGAGCGGGACAGGCTGCAAAAGGATATGATACAGTCGATCAGGCAAAGCGGGGTGGAGGAATGGTTCTCGGGCAGCTGGCGTGTTTTCAATGAAAAGGAGATCCTGCTTCCCGGCGGGCGGTCGCACCGCCCCGACAGGGTGATGTTCAAAGCCGGGCAAACGGTGGTGCTGGATTACAAGTTTGGAGAACGCGAGGAAGACAGTTACAGGAGAAAGATGCACCGCTATCTGAAGGAGCTCAACAATATGGGATACAACAATGCCGTAGGTTACATATGGTATATCAACCAGGAAAAACTGACCAAAGTAACATGAGTCAAGATAACAAGGAGCAGCGGGTTTACCCCTGGGGCAACAGCAGGCGTTTCAATGCCTACAGCGATTATTTCAAACGCAGGTTTGGAGAGCGTTTGCAGAAGGTGACCATCGACGCCGGTTTTACCTGTCCCAACCGCGACGGCACCAGGGGTTACGGTGGATGCACCTACTGTGACAACGATGCTTTCAACCCGTCTTATTGCCAGCCGTCCAAGGATATAGCCCAACAGATCCGGCAGGGCATGGATTTTCATAAAAAACGCTACCGCAGGGCAAGGCGCTACCTGGCTTATTTCCAGGCCTATTCCAATACCTATGCACCGCTTGAGGAGCTGAAGGGGGTATACGACCAGGCCCTGGAGCAGCCCGGGGTGATGGGACTGGTGATAGGCACCCGGCCCGACTGCATAGACGATGAAAAGCTTGATTATTTTGCCCGTTTGTCGCAGGATTATTACATCATCCTGGAATATGGCATCGAATCGTTTTACAACCGCACCCTGGAGCATATCAACCGTGGCCATTCGGTGGAAGACAGCATTGTGGCTGTCGAGAAGACAGCCCAGCGGGGCATCCACACCGGCGCCCACCTGATATTTGGTTTGCCCGGGGAGACACGCGACGACATGCTGCGGGAGGCCGACATCATCTCCCAGCTGCCCCTCGACACGGTGAAGTTCCACCAGCTGCAGATCATCAAAAAAACGGCCATGGCCAGGGAGTACCATGAGCATCCCGAAAATTTCAATCTCTTTGGGCTGGATGATTACATCGATTTTGTCATCCGCTTTATGGAGAAGCTCAACCCGGCTTTTGTCGTCGAACGTTTATCGGGCGAGGTGCCGCCATGGATGCTGGTGGAAGACACCTGGGGTGAGATACGCGCCCATGAGGTGCGCTCCAAGCTGGAACAGCGCATGCACGACCAGGACACCTGGCAGGGCAGGCTGGCCCTTTACAACTCCTACAAACAGTCGAATACGTGAAGCAGGCCTGCCCCGGGAAGGGTCCGGCCTGGAAGGGCAAGGTAAAAGCAGCGATGCAACGTTTCCTTTGCAGCGGATCACTCTTAACTGCTAAGGATGTTAAACAGATAATAACTGCATGAGAAGAACAACAATCCTATGAAACCTGCATCCAGTAACCTTCACAACAAGGACATGATTATTCATACAGGTTCCATACGTCCAATATATTAACAAAAAAATAACCGCATGAAATATTTTCTACAGCAAACAGCACAGAGGGTGCTGTCTGAACACGGCGACCACCTGCCGGAGCTGTGCCTGGTGTTTCCCAACCGGCGGGCCGGGGTCTTTTTCAAGCGTTACCTGGCAAAATCGCTCAAGAACCCTGTGTGGGCGCCCAGTGTGCTTACCATAGCCGACCTGATGCAGGAGTTGTCGGGCCTGCAGAAAGCCGACCATCTGTCGCTCATCTTTGACCTGCACCGCATCTTCCAGCAGCAGAAAAACAGCACGGAACCTTTCGATGAGTTTTACCGGTGGGGCGAGATGTTGCTGCGCGATTTCGACGACCTCGACAAGTACCTGGCCGACCCGGCCGATCTGTTCCGTAACCTGGCCGCTCTGAAGTCCATCGACAACCAGTTTGACTACCTCGATGAGGAGCAGCGGCAGGCCATCCATCAGTTCTGGGATGCTTTCGCCATGGAGTCGCCTTCGCCTGAACAGAAGGATTTCATCAGTATATGGGAGATCCTCCATAACGTGTATCAACATTTTAACCAGGAACTGGATGAGAAAGGCCATGCTTACGAGGGAAAGATATACCGCTCGGTGATCGACCAGGTCCATGCCGGTACACTGGAACTGTCCCACAGCCACTATGTTTTTGCCGGTTTCAACGCCCTGACACCGGCCGAGAAAAAGCTTTTCCATGAGCTGTCACACAGGCAGATGGCTGATTTTTACTGGGATTACGACCCTTACTACCTTCAGAACCACGAGGCCGGTCGTTTCATTCGCTCCAACCTGGCGGAGTTCCCGTCAAAAGAGCTAGACAGACAGGACAATTTCAAGGAAAAGAAGAACATCCGCTTCGTCAACACCCCTTATAACATTGCCCAGGCCAAGATCCTTCCCGATCTTCTCAGATCGTTCGACACGAAGAAGCAGGAGACACCCGACCGTACGGCTGTTGTCCTGCCCGATGAGCAATTGCTCTTGCCGGTGCTAAGCAGCCTGCCGGATGACCTGCCTTCGGTCAACGTCACGATGGGTTATCCGCTGGATGCCACCCCTGCCTTCAGCCTTCTGCTGGCCCTGCTTGGTCTTCAGCAAAACATCAGGAAGCAGGATGGGCGGCTTTCTTTTTATTACAAAGATGTGCTGGCCATACTGAATCACCAGTATGTGGGCATGATCCGCAACTCCAGGGTGGAGCAGCTGAAGGATGATATCAACAGGCACAACAAGATCTATGTGGAAGCACGTGAACTGCAGGAGGTGGACCTTTTCAGGACCATCTTCACCCACCCGGAAAATTACAATTCGCTGAGCGACTACCTGCTGGATGTGTATGCACGTTTTTACCGTCGCCTGAGGGACCACAGCGGGGAAGGTGACGAAACGCAGCGGATGGAGATGGAAAGCATTTACCACCTTTACCTGTCGGTAAAGAGGCTGAAAGAGGTGTTCGACAGCCGGCAGGTGGAGGTTGGCACCGAAACCTACCTCAGGATACTGGAGCGGGTGGTGCGCAACCAGAGCATCCCCTTCCAGGGGGAGCCTTTATCTGGCATACAGGTGATGGGCATATTGGAGACGCGGGCCCTCGATTTTGAGAACCTGGTGATCCTCTCGATGAACGAGGGTGTCTTTCCCACGGCAGAGTCGGCCCCTTCCTTCATCCCCTTCAACCTGCGCAAGGGTTTTGGCCTGCCCACCCATGAACACAACGACGCCATATACGCCTACTATTTTTACCGCCTCATCCAGCGGGCCCAAAACATCACCCTGGTTTACAACTCGTCAACCGACGGTCTGCAAACAGGTGAGATGAGCCGTTTTATGCACCAGCTGCTGCTGGAGTCGGGCCAGGATATCAGGCAGGAGACCGTGGTGTCGGGACTCAGCATACCCGGTGAAAATCCTGTTGAGATCCGGAAGGCTCCCGAGGTTATGCAGATACTGGACCAATACAACACCCTTCAGGGAGGCAGGAGGACCCTCTCACCGAGTGCCCTGAAGAACTACCTGGTGTGCCCGCTGCGTTTCTATTTCCGGTATGTTGCGGGGCTGGAGGAGACCGAAGAGGTGGCCGAGGAGGTTGACATGCCCCTTTTTGGCTCTTTGCTGCACCACACGGCGCAACGCCTCTATGCACCCTATGCTCATGAAACAGGCTGGATCGATGAAGGCGACCTGGAAAAGATGAAAAGCGATGCCGAGGGGATGGAGCAGCACGTGTTGGATGCCTTCCGGGAGGAATATTTTTCCGACCACCCCGAAGATGAGCCCCTCTACTTGACGGGTAAAAATTTGCTTATCAAGGACATCATTCTTCAGTACATCGGTCAGCTGCTGGTGGCCGATACGAAATTTGCCCCTTTCCGGCCCCTGTCGCTGGAGCAAACCTACAAGGGATCTTTCTCCTTCTATGCCAATGGTGAGGAGAAGCAGGTGATGCTGAAAGGCACCATCGACCGGGTGGATGAGACGCGGGAAGGCATACGCATTGTCGACTACAAGACCGGCAACTCCAAGGGACGTGTCAAAGACATACCCTCTTTGTTCACCGGCAAGGGGCAGCACGATGCCCTGCAGGCCTTGCTCTATGGATGGCTGTACCATAGAAACCACGAGACAGGAAAAACCCTCATCCCGGGCCTCTATTATTTCCGGAATATCTACAACAACGATTTTGATTACCGGCTTTTGACCCGGAAAAAAGATGCCATCACATTAGCGGCTGTGAAAGATGAGCTGGAGGAAAACCTGCAAGCCACCCTGCAGGAGCTTTTCAACCCCGAAGTGCCTTTTGCCCAGACCGAAGACAAGGATGCCTGCAGGTACTGCCCCTATGCATCCATATGCAGGCGGGAACAGCTCCAGAGATGATAGTGGTTTTTTAGCATTTTCAGGGCGAGAGCCTCTGTATCTTCCATGACTGGCCGTCGGCGACGAATTCCAGGCGGTCGTGCAGGCGGCTTCGCCGGCCCTGCCAGAACTCAACCCTGTCGGGTATCAGCAGGTAACCGCCCCAGTAAGGCGGTCTTTGCATGGGTTGGTTTTTGAACTGTTCGGCCACCCGTTCCATCTTGTCCTCCAGGTGCTGACGGTCGGGGATGACAGCACTCTGGTCGGAGACCCATGCTCCCAGCTGACTTTTGTAGGGACGGGAGAAAAAATAGCTGTCGGAGCGTTCGGCACCAACCTTTTTCACCCTTCCCTCCAGGCGTACCTGCCGCTCCAGCTCGGGCCAGAAAAGGGTCAGCGCAGCGAAAGGCCGAAGCAGCAGATGGTGTGCTTTTCTGCTGTTGTAATTGGTGTAGAAGACCACCCCTTTTTCGTCAAATTCCTTCAGGAGCACCGTGCGGCCCGCAGGTCTTCCCCGGCTGTCGACCGTGGCAAGGGTCATGGCCGTCGGCTCCAGGGCTTCAGCCCGTATGGCCTCATCGAGCCATTGCTGCAGCTGCTTCAGGGGATCACCAGACACATCCTGCCTGGAGAGGGAGCGTTGCGCGTAATCCCTTCTTATCTGAGAGACATCGTTTTTCAAGATCTGTTTTTTTATGGGTTACGACGATGGTTCCTGATGGTTCGTTTTGAGCTGGGCACTGCTGATGCTCGCGTTCAGCTCAAAACCGATGATCAGGGCAAGGGAGTTGAAATAGGTCCATATGAGCACCACCATCAGGGTTCCGATGGAACCGTAAAGCTTGTTGAGCTGACCAAAGTTGTTGATGAACAGCGAAAAGATCAGCGAAGCCATGATGGTCAGAAAGGTGGCGAAGATGGCTCCCGGCGACACAAACCGCCAGGCCGGTCTCCTGGCCGGGGCCAGGTAGTAGATGAAAGATATGGCCACCAGGTGGAAGCCAATGATGATCACCCACTTGCCGATCATGATCAGGTAGTAGGTAATACCAAATTCGAGGATGTTTTGTTCAACCAGCATGTTCAGCACCGACCGGCTGGAGATGATCAGCAGGGTGGCCGAGGTGACCAGTGTGGCCAGGATGAACACCAGGGCTATGGAGATGAGCCGCTGCATCAGCCAGCTGCGGGTTTCAACATAGTGATGGCTTGAGTTGAAGCCGTCGATCAGGGCGTGTATGCCGTTCATGGAGAAAAACAGGCTGGCCAGGGCACCAAAAGACAGGAGCCCCCAGTTTTTGCGCATCACCAGGTCCACCAGCGTCGATTCCAAAAAATGAAAGGCATTCTTGGGGAGTATGTTTTCAAACAGCATCAACAGCTCTGTTTGAAAATTCTCTATGGGGATGTAGGGAATCAGTGTGAAGACAAAGATGATGCCGGGAAACAGGGCCAGCACGAAGTTAAAAGCCACCGATGAAGCCCGGGTGGTGAGGGCACCGTTGCGGATGCCTTCGCTGAAGAATTTCACCACATCGTAAAGGGGTATCCTGTAGAATCCCGGCAGACTGATCCTTTGAGCTTTGTCTTTTATGTTTTCCGTCAATGAGTTGAGCTTCGTTCCTGTCTCCATGTCTGGGCCTTCGGCAACTAGAATGCGGCATGATAAGATGCCATAAAAATAATAAGATTTTTACAATCTTTTTTACTGAATTGCTTTCAGGCTCATATCCATGCTTTTGATGTGGTGGGTCAGGGCCCCCACTGACACGTAATCCACCCCGCATTCGGCATAGTCCCTGATCGTATCCAGGGTGATGCCGCCGGAGGATTCCGTTTCAAAAGCTCCATCGATCATTTCAACGGCTTTTTGGGTGTCTTCGGTAGAAAAGTTGTCGAGCATCACCCGGTCGACGCCCCCTATGTCAAGCACCTGTTTGACTTCATCGAGGCTGCGCACTTCAATTTCTATGAGCGGGTCCATCTCTTTTTTCTGGAGGTATTTGAGGGTCTTGCGGATGGCCTGGTTGATGCCCCCCGCAAAGTCGATGTGGTTGTCTTTGAGCATGATCATGTCGTACAGTCCCATGCGGTGGTTGGTGCCCCCGCCCAGGGCTACTGCTTTTTTCTCCAGCCGGCGCAAGCCGGGAGTGGTTTTGCGGGTGTCCAGCACCTGTGTCTTGAGCCCCCTGAGCTTATCGGCATAACGGCGGGTTTGGGTGGCTATGCCACTCATGCGTTGCATGATGTTGAGCACCAGCCTTTCGGCCTGAAGTATGGAATGTATGCGCCCTTCCACCCGGAAGGCGACGTCGCCGGGCTCGACAGAGGTGCCATCGACCAGGTAGGTTTCTGTTTTCAGGCGGCGGTCAATCTTGTGAAAAACGCGGAGGGCTTCCTCCATCCCGGCCAGGATGCCTGCTTCTTTGATGATCAGCTGTGATGCGCCTTTTTTTCGGGGGGGTATGCAGGCCAGCGAGCTGTGGTCGCCGTCACCGAGGTCTTCCTCTATGGCCAGCTCGAGTATGGGATCCAGGGATTCGTCGCTATTCAATCTCATTTTCGATGCGCAATTGGTGTATCAATGAACGGCCCTTGTCGTTTTTCTTCAAAAGCAGATACACCCGGAATTCACCGTTGAAGGTCACCAGCTTGCCGATGGCGTAACGGGCCGACTCCTTGCCTCCCTGGTGAATGAATTCGAAGCTTTTGGGCGGGTGGTTGACGAAAAAATTGTCCATGATGCGTTCAGCCTGCGACTTGCTGTATACATCCTCTTTTTCTCCCACTGCCAGCTCCAGGTTGTCGTTGAAGAAACGTGCCAGCTCCTTGGCTGTACCCACTTTGAAGGCAATGACAATGTCGCGGGGAACCTCTTCATCATTCATGAGGGTCCCGCCACGTAAAAACAAGGTCCCGATCAAAAGGATGGGTATTATTTTTGTATATAGATTCATGGTGCAAGGTTTTTAATATGGTTGCAAAAATTGAACCACAAACCATTGAAACCGCCCACCAATATAAGATTATTTTCATGAATATAAAAATGGGGACTGGTAAATTGGGCGGTTGCTATGGAATGACATGTTTTTATTCGTAATTTTGAATGGAAACCGGCGTTATGTAAAACGGAAACAATAAGCTATGAAGATCACTTTGCTCGTGGTGGGCAAGAACAAGGAGCGTTATGTACAGCAAGCCCTGGATGAGTATGAAAAACGCATCAGGCGCTATGTACCCTTTGGCATTACAGAGGTGTCACCGGTGAAGGGATCGCGTAAGCTCTCGCTGAAAGAGGTCCGTCAAAAGGAGGCCGAAAACATCCGCAGAGCCCTGCCTGCCAGCTCAAGGGTTGTTCTTCTTGACGAGCGGGGCAATGAGCAGTCATCGGAAGATTTTGCCCGTTGGATGCAAAAGCAGATGAGCTCGGGTATTCAGCACCTGGTGTTTGTTATCGGAGGTGCTTATGGTTTTTCAGAAGACTTGCGCCGGGAGTCCCACTGCGTTCTCTCCCTGTCGAAGATGACCATGTCGCACCAGGTGGTCAGGATCATGTTTGCCGAGCAGCTCTACCGGTCTCAAACCATATTACAGGGAGAACCCTATCACCATGGAGGATGAAAAGCACATCATCATGCGCAAGACAATCGTTTATGCAGGCATTTTTGCCTTGCTCTTTGGACTGAGCCTTTTACTGGATGCCCACTACGGTCCCGACGTCACCCGCAGGGTCAACGCCGAAAAAGTGCGCCAGACCCACCTGAAGAAGAAACAGGTGATGCAGGGTTACATGGAGCGTTTTCGCGACAGCATACAGGCAGGCGGTCTGGACAACATCGACAAGGATTTTTACTCAGACTATTCCGGTCTTTATGAAGAGCAGGGCCTGGCTTTCTTTGTCTACGATGCCCATGATCTGAGGTACTGGAGTGTCAAGAGCATACCCCTTCCCGAGCTGGATACCCTGGATAAGGAGGAACTCGTCAGGCTGGGCAACGGGTGGTATTACATCCGGCAGATGCGGTGCGACAGTTTCCGTGTGATGGGGGTTGAGCTGATCAGGCGAAATTATTCCTATGAGAATCAATATTTGGAAAACACCTTCCAGGAGGATTTTAACCTGCCCGGCAGTGTGAATGTGGTAAAGGACCGGGCACGGGGAGTTGCTGTGAAAGATATGAACGGGGATTACCTGTTTTCCCTGGTGCCTTCTGTTTACCGGCTGGGCAAGACGCCGGTTTATTATCTCTCGGTGGGCCTCTTCCTGGCTTCTTTCATATTCTTTTTCCTGGCTTTTTCAAAGATGTTGTCCCTGCAGAAAGGGCAAAGAAGAAAGGTCATCCTGTTTTTTATAACAGCTGCCGTCCTGGTGACCGGGCGATGGGCCATGTTGCATTTTCACTTCCCTGATATGCTCTATCAGCTGGATGTCTTTGATCCCACCTTCTACGCATCGTCGGTTGTCAATCCCAGCCTGGGCGACATGCTCCTGCACCTGGTCGCCCTGTGGTGTTTGCTCTGGATGGTGGTCAGCCATTTTAAGGGCATGCTGCCCCGGAAAAAGGAGAGGGGGTTCAGGCCCTTCCTGGCATCCCTTGGCTGTTCGCTGCTCACCATCGGTTTCTTTGCCTTGCTCTACCACTTGTTTTACTCCCTGATCTTCAACTCAAGTTTCTCATTTGATTTTTATCGTTTTTTTGATCTGAAAATCAACGGGTTGTTGGTTCTTCTGGCCATCTTCATATTGTTTTCCCTCTATTTCATCTGGCTGGACTTTTTTATGCACAAGATCAAAAACCAGATCAGCTTCAGGGGTTTCTGGCTGGTGTTTTTGCCCCTGTCCCTGTTGTTGCTGTTGGTGATCCTGCAACAGGGATGGTCGTTCAGCTGGTTTGTGGTGGCTTTCTTTTACCTGAGCCATCTGGTGGTGGCACTGATGGTGTTCTCCGGGGCAAGGTATTCCTATCCGCGGTTGATGGGCATCATCCTTTTGGCGGTACTTTTTTCCGTTTATTTTATCCACGACAACACCACCCAAAAAGAGCAGGAAAAGCGCAAGGTTTTGGTCTCCAACCTGGAAGGGGAGCGCGACCGTGTGGGCGAGCTTCTCCTGAGAAGACGGGAAGAGCGGATCGCAAACGACTCCCTCATCTCGCATTGGATGGTCAACCACCTGGAGAATGAGCGCCAGATCCTTGATTACCTGGCAAGTGAGTATTTTAGCGGTTTCTTTTCCAAATATGACCTGCAGACCTCCGTGTGTGCACCCGAGGATGACCTGAGTGTGCTCACCGACAACCGCACCGAACAGCATCATTGCTACACCTATTTTGACCGGATGATCCGACAGGAGGGAATACCCCTGCCCGACAGCCGGTTCTATTTCCTGGACAACCTGAGCGGGCGCATCAGCTACATCGGTGTTTTCCGCTACCACCAGGAAGACGAATACCAGGAGAGCACCCTGTACATCTCCATCGACTCCCGCCTTACCGAGAGACAGCTGGGCTATCCGGAGCTGCTTTTGGACAAGGACCTTTCCGGTCCCGACCCGCTCGAGGACTATTCTTTTGCCAAATATCAGTACGACCAGCTGATCCGGCGTTCAGGGGAGTACGGTTATCCCATGACGCTGACTTCCACATTCCAGATCGACGGGCAGGACCGTTTTAAGGAGCACCACGAATACAGCCACCTGGTGCACAAGCAGGATGACGAGACGGTGATCGTAATCAGCAAGCCGGTGCGGGGTTTTGCCGATCTGCTGGCGCAGTTCTCCTACCTTTTTGCCTTTTTCTACCTGGCCACCCTGCTGTTTATTTTTATCTCCGGGTTGCCGGAAAACATCACCCATTTCAACTACAATTTCAAGAACAAGATCAAGCTGTCCATCATATTGATACTGATCCTCTCGCTGGTGGCCGTGGGTTTTGGCACCGTTTTCTATACTTCGAACCAGTTCAGGCAGCAGCACAAAGACAACATCCGCGAGAAGCTGGAATCGCTGATCGTGGAGCTGGAAGACAAGCTGGGAGGGGAGCCGGTGCTGACCGGCGATTACCAGGATTACATCACGCACCTGCTCACCAAGTTTTCCAATGTTTTTTATGTGGACATGAACCTGTACGATCTGAACGGAAGGCTGCTGGCCTCCTCGCGCTCGCAGGTCTTTGAGCGCGACCTGATCAGCACCCGCATGCATCCTGAAGCTTACCATGAGCTGGCCATCAAGCAGCAACCTGAATACATCCATGATGAGTCGATAGGCGACATGAGCTACCACTCGGCTTATGTGCCTTTTTACAACGACAACAAGGAAAAGCTGGCCTATCTGAACATTCCTTATTTCACCCGTCAGAAAGCCCTTCAAAAGGAGATCTACACCATTGTCATGGTGATGATCAACATCTATGTTTTCTTGATCATCCTGGGCACCGTGGTGGCCGTGCTGGTGTCCAACACCATCACCGAACCGTTGCGGCTTATACGGGAAAAGCTGGGGCATGTGGGACTGGACAAGACCAACGAGAAGATCGATTATCAGAGCCACGATGAGATAGGCGAGCTGGTGAGCGAATACAACCGCATGCTCGATGAGCTGGAGGCGAACGCGGAGAAGCTGGCGCAGTCGGAGCGTGAGACGGCCTGGCGGGAGATGGCCAAGCAGATTGCCCACGAGATCAAGAACCCGCTGACGCCCATGAAGCTGAAGGTGCAATACCTGAAACGTGCCTGGGACGACCGTGTGGAGAATTTCGACCAGCGGATGCAGCAGTTCGCCGATTCTATGATCAGCCAGATCAACACCCTCTCGCAGATAGCTTCGGAATTTTCCAACTTTGCAAAGATGCCCCGGGCCAAAAACGTCAGGCTCAGCCTCCGGTCGGCCATCGACCAGACGGTGGAGTTGTTTGAGAACACCGAGCATGTTCGTGTAAGGAAAGAGGACGGCCTTGATGAAGACCTGTCCATCTATGCCGATCCCGACCAGTTTTCGCGGGTGCTGAGCAACCTGGTGAAAAATGCCATCCAGGCCATACCATCCGCACGTGAAGGAGAGGTGGTGCTGGGTGTGACGCGTCAAAACCAGAGGGCCATCGTATCGGTCACGGACAATGGCGAGGGCATCCCCGATCATCTCAACGGCAAGCTCTTCCGGCCCAACTTCACCACCAAGTCGGGTGGCATGGGCATGGGCCTGGCCATCACCCGCAAGATCATAGAAGACCTGGGGGGCCGTATCAGCTATGAGACCAGCCCCGGCCAGGGTACTACCTTTTTTGTGGAGTTGCCGGTGTATGAGGAGGAAGAAGGCTGAGAGGAAGAAGGCTGAGAGGAAGAAGGCTAAGGCTAAGGCTAAGGCTAAGGCTGAGAAGAAGAGAAGAAGAGAAGAGGAAGAAGGCTAAGGCTAAGGCTAAGAAGAAGAGAAGAAGAAGAAGGCTAAGAGGAAGAAGGCTAAGGCTGAGGCTAAGAAAGAAGAAGAGAAAGAAGGCTAAGACTAAGAAGGAAGAAGGCTAAGGCTGAGAACTAAGAGAAGAAAGAAGGATAAGGCTGAGGAAGCTCTCTGTAGTTTGTGTTGGAGAATATATATGTGGTAACAAAAAAACGATATAAGCTTATGAAACGTTTGATGAGTATCTTCAGGGTTGGTTTTTTGTTGGGCCTGTTGGCCCTGGTGGCGGGTGTATTTTCCTTTCCACAGGTTCAGGGGCAAAACCTGCCGGTGAAAAAGCCGGATATGCCGCAACGTTCAGTAGGAATGACCAACCAGATCACCTTGCAGCAGGTGTATGATGCCCTGCAACAAAAAGGCAATGAAAAGGGGCTGGTCATTGATTTTGAGAACGAGGCCATCAGGGGAAGCATTTACAGCGGACCTTATCCTTTTGAGGAGCATGAGTCCGACCTTCATTACCGCCGTTATCGCCTTCATTCCGAGCTTAAGGAGGGTAAAGGCACCATACCCATAGCGCGCTTTTTTGAAGACAAGTACGATGCCAACGAGTGGGCCGACAGCTCCGTCACCCGGGGTGCCGTGGCCGTGCGTCTCGATTTATGGGAAAAGAAGGATGATGGTGTTCACCATCACGGCTTCCGCGACATCCTGGTGAATTTTGAAAAGGAGGATGACCGTTTCACCCTGGCCACCACCATCAGTGAAGGGCCTTTTGTCAACCTGCTGCGCAGCGACGACGGGGATGCCGGCACTACCAGTGTCACCATCTCCTGGAGCACCCTGCAGCCCTCCGGCGGCAAGGTGGTTATAAGAGGAATGGACGTTTACGAGCATCGGGCAGAAGATATCACCAACCACCAGGTAGAGGTTACAGGATTGCGCCATGACACCAAGTACAGGTATTATGTTCAAAGCGGCAATACGCGTTCTCCGGAATATGCTTTTACCACCGCCCCTGAAAAAGGCCAGGGTGAGGTGACGATAGCCTATACCGGCGACAGCCGCGAAGGTGTGGGAGGCGGTGAGCGCACCTTTATGGGTGTTAACCGCTATATACTGCGCCGCCTGGCTGATGATGCCTGGCGCCGTGGAGCCGAGATCTTTTTATTTGGGGGCGACCTGGTCAACGGGTATACCACCGATGTGGGTGATTTCCGCACCCAGCTCAAAGCCTGGAAGCAGACCATGGAAGGCTTTGCCCATTCCCGTTCCCTGTATCCCGCCCAGGGCAACCATGAGTCTCTCTTGAACGCTTATGGCGGGGAAGACAAATTTGTGATGATGGATAAGTTCCCTTACCATCAGAGTGCCGAAGCCATCTTTGCCGAGGAGTTTGTCCTGCCCAAAAATGGTCCTTCGCCTGAAGATATGCGCCGGCCATCCTATAAAGAGGAGGTCTATTCGTTCCAGTACGGGCCGGTGAAAGTTATTGCCTTCAACAACAACTACTGGTTCACCAGCAACCACCTGGTCAACCAGTATGGGGGGTCGCCCGAGGGATATATCATGCCCGACCAGTTGCAGTGGATTGTCCGTCAGATAAGGCAAGGCAACCAGGATCCTACTGTCGATGCCATCCTGTTGTTTGCCCAGGAGCCTGTCTTTCCCAATGGCGGGCACGTGGATGATGCCATGTGGTATGGCGGCAACAACAACATACGGGCCTACACCAACCACGGCGGGCGTTTGATCCCCGAGCAGGACGGCATCATAGAAGTGCGCAACAAGCTGTGGCGGGTTGTCAGCAACTCCCCGAAGGTAGCCGCTGTCCTTACTTCCGACGAACATGGTTACCACCGCACCCTGATCGACGATTCAACCCCTGTGGGCATCATGGAAGACGATACCGATGGCGACGGCAAGCTGGAGGAAGTCTCCCCCAACCGGGCTTTTGTCTATCCCACCTGGCAAATCGTCAATGGTGGCGGAGGGGCGCCTTACTATGCGCAGGAGAAAGCTCCATGGTCCAACCAGGTTGCCCTCTACAGCTCGCAATACAACTACACCCTGCTGCGTTACAGGGATGGCAAGATGCAGCTGGATGTATACAACCACAACGGACAGCTTATTGACCATGTCGACGATCTGCTGAAAGGGAAATGAGGAGCATTTAAAAAAAGTGGATTTTGTTTTTGCAGAATAAAAAAAATCAATATATTTGCATTCGCAAAATACGATGAATGGCGACATCGTCGTAGGCGTTGCAGCAAATCGTTCTTAACTTCTTGAAAGAAAAACATAAGCGAGAATAGCTCAGTTGGTAGAGCACAACCTTGCCAAGGTTGGGGTCGCGGGTTCGAGTCCCGTTTCTCGC